>DIWN01000016.1 GCA_002423495.1 Anaerolineaceae bacterium UBA6105
GCTAATTGCTCGCCCCTTAATTTTTTCCTGATCAAGTCAAGTCGGAGTGAATATGAGCAATTCAAACAAGAAAAATAAAACGAACAAAAAAGAAGAAACCAATTTTGAAGATCTCAAAAAGCCCTGGATCCAGCAAAGAACCGGATTGAGGCTTATCATTGGGATTAGTGTTGGTTTAATGATCCTCGTGGCTGCCCAAATCATTATTGGAACAGGCGATTGGGGCAAAGGCATTTTGTATGGTCTGCTTTTTGGCGGCAGTATTTGGCTGGTCTTTTATGGCATGAACTGGTTTCATTCTTTGTTTAGATCTAAAGAAAAGTAGTCTTTCTTATTTCAGCATTAAAACAGGAGAAGCGTATGGTCAATATCGTGTTGGTTTCGCACAGTCATCAATTAGCTCAGGGAGCCGCTGACTTGATGCGCCAGATGGTATCATCAGAAGAGGTAAAAATTCGGGTCGCTGCCGGGATAGGCGATGACAATGCAGAAATTGGTACCAATGCCGTTGAAATTTTGGAGGCACTCTCTGAACTGGCACAAGAGGATGGCTGCCTGGTCTTAATGGACTTGGGAAGCGCTTTGCTAAGCACCGAAATGGCTATACAGATGTTGGATGAAGAAACGGCAGGCAAGGTGCTTATGTGCCCAGCTCCATTTGTGGAAGGGGCAATCGCCGCCGGGGTACAGGCAAGTTTGGGGAGTAGTTTGCAAGAGGTTTATGATGAGGCAATGAACGCGCTGAGTGCCAAGCAAAAACAGATTCTGGGAGAAGTAGAGATCCCCACCAGCCCCGAAATTCCGCAGCAAGAACCTAAAGTTACAGCAGAATCGGACAATGAATCGGTGTTAAAGGTCAAGGTTACCAATGCCAGCGGTCTACACGCCAGACCAGCCTCATTGTTCATCCAGACAGTCAAAAAGCACGACGCAAAATTACATGTTATCAATTTAAGCGAAGGCAATGAAGAAATCCCTATCAAGGGCATGATCTCGGTTATGCTAATTCAAGCCAAAAAAGGCGATGAGTTAATTCTGAAGGCAAGCGGGCCTGCCCGCCAGGCTTTGCTAAAAGAATTAGAACAGCTCTTTCTTAATAATTTCGGAGAATAACCCGAAGCCTTTCAATTGCTTTTTTCCGAAGCTTAATCAAGTTCCCTTTAAACCGCCTTTTATAAGGGGTATCAGGTCATCCTGATTCAGGATGCAGATTAAGAACCGCAAAAGACCAGAATTTTCTATTTTTTGGCCACAAAAGCTGACGATTCCTGATCACCAGGCGACCGTCTACGCATGAATTGGCTGATAGTAGTAGTAGTAGTAGTAAGGCATTTCAGCAGCATTCAAGGTGTTTATTGCAAGCGCTAATCAATCCGTTCGGAAAGTCACGAATGCTGGAAAATAGAGTCCATAATATATTTAGGTTTCCGATGTCAGGTTGAACTGCGCAACCGGACCTACGACTGGTATTTACCAATTGAGTAGGGGCGAGACGAAGTGCCTGTAGGGCGAGATTGGAAGTACTGCACACATCATCATGCAGAGATCTAGATGTACTTCCAATCCGCCATCACACCATTGATCATCCGCAATAAACAAAACTTGCTACTAGGATCACCATCAACGGCGGATTGAGGGCACAATACGTTTGTCTACCACATCGTCCACGGTGCCCTCAAGCTCACCCTAAACATGACTGCAGACAGGCGTGAACTGGATTCTGGAGACCTGGCGGTCAGTTCGCGTGCTCGGCGAGGACGCCGGCACGATCGGTATATTGGCATAAGAATTGCTACCAATCGTTTGAGTACTTTCATTGAGGGAGTTATGACTGAGCCAAAGAAGAGTCTACGCATTATCATGTTCATTGGGTTGATCGCCTTGAACATATTTTTGCTTATCGTGGTTCTGCAGCGCACCCTTCCCGACCGCGTCCTCCCCGAACTCACCGCGCCTCAAGCCAAAATGGTCGGCCCCAAGGGTGGTCCATCTGTAATGGATCACAGCCTGTATCTCCCTCTGGTGTCCAGCCCCTATACAGCTCCGCTTGTTCTCCTTCCTGGTGATGGGGTCTACTATGAACGGGATCAGGATATGCAAATCGTGCATGTGGTGGGGGAAGTGCTCAACAACACCCCAACAACTGTCAACAAAGTGATGATTGAAGCCGTGCTTAATCTAAAAAAGGGAGGGCAAACAACCCTGCGCGGCTTTCCGCTGGTTGGCAGCCTCGCGCCAGGCACCCAGGCATGTTTTGACCTCTACGTCGTGGAGTCTAAAGAAGTTGAAAGTTATGCCATCAAAGTCCTTTCGTATGCAACTGGCGGCAGTGTGCCAGGCGGAGTGGAGCTCGTGGTGACTGATCAGGGCTATGACACGCGTAATGCCTGGTTTAACGTGGAAGGGACGATCAACAACGTAGATCCCGTAATTCTGAACGATTTGCGGGCGGTGGCAACACTCTTCGACAGTTCTGGCAGGGTGTTGGGCTGCGAACAAAGCTATGTGCGCACCCAATCTGAAGAAGCCAACGCGCCTGCCACTTTTAGCATTCTGTTCATGAATCGGGACTTTTCCCAGGGCTCCCATTTTTCGCTTGCCGTCGCTGGCATCGCGCAATAGCACTATCCCCCCCTAAATATAGCAGGAAAATCCGTCCCAAAGCGCTTTTTGCCTGAATCCTTTGCCTCCACGGGGGGGGGGATTCACAGCTTTTTTCAGGATTGTAAATTCGTCTTGACAATCCATCGTGCCGGTCGTATAGTTAAGCCCGTTTAACTATCAAGGCAGGTTTACAATGCACGCAAAGCACGAAAATCTAACTGAACAACTCAACCAGTTCGCTGGCATGACGATGCACATCAACATGATCTACAACATGCAGTTCTTGCAGGAGCATGACCTCTCCTTTACGCATCTCAACAGTCTTCTCCTCATCCACCGTGCCGGCTGCACCAACATTCACTGCCTTGCTGAACATCTGGGTGTCACTAAAGCAGCTGTATCGCAGATGGTTGACCGCCTGGTTGAAGCAGGTTTGATCTCCCGTGAGGAGGACCCGATTGACAGGCGCAGCAAGCTTATCTGCCTGAGCAAGGACGGGGAGAGCCTGGTACAAAAAGCCTTCCTCACCCGCCGCAAATGGGTTCCAGAGCTGGCTTCCAGCCTGACTGAAGTCCAGGAACAGCAAGCTTGCCAGATATTTGAAATTATGAACGAAAAGCTTAGACAAATTCAAGAAGGATTAAACCCCGAGATATCGAGAAATCAGCTATGATCAGACTTAAGAAATACTACCGACCTTACCTAAAATTCATCCTGCCAGCCATATTATTTGTGCTGGTCGTTGCCTGGAGCGATCTGCAGTTGCCAGATTATCTTTCGGACATCGTCAATATTGGCATTCAACAACAGGGCGTAGATTCCGGCGCTCCACTGGTTTTGAGTGAGAGCACCTTCGAGAGCATCGGCGATCTATATCCTGATCAGCAGGTGGAACTAAGGCAATATTACGAGCTGGTTGCCCCAGGTAGCCCGCAATCCGAAGCGCTGGCGGAAGATTTCCCAAAAGTTACGGAGCAGGCAGTTTATGCGCTGAAAGATCTCGACGAAGCGCAGGAACTGGCCGTGGAAGACCTGATCGCCAAGCCGATGGTTTTCATCCAGAGCGTGAATATGCTGCAGGAGAATCCTGAACGCGCCGCGCAGCTGCTTGGGGAGGATTTCCCGCTGGACCCCAACCTGGTGAGCAGCGGGCAGGACCTGTTGAGTTTGCTCGCAATGATGCCCGAAGCTCAACGGGCGGCGTTGCTCGCCAAAGTCGATCAGCATTTCTCCACGCTTGAAGGAACCATCCTGCACCAGCTCACGGTGACCGCGATCAACAGCGAGTATTCTGCCCTAAACGCAGACACCGGACGGTTTCAGACTAATTACATCCTGCGCATTGGTGCGCAAATGCTTGTGGTGTCCCTTTTGAGTTTGGTTGCTACAATAGTAGTCAGCTATTTGGCTTCACTCAGTTCGGCCAGTATTGCCAGGGACATCCGTTCCGGTGTTTTCCGCAAAGTAACAGATTTCAGCAATGCTGAGTTTGAAAGTTTTTCAACTGCTTCGCTCATCACTCGCACCACCAATGATGTTGACCAGGTTCGGATGGCAATCTTTATGCTGATTCGCATGGGCTTCCAGGCTCCTCT
>DIWN01000086.1 GCA_002423495.1 Anaerolineaceae bacterium UBA6105
CCCCAATTTGCTTGATGATGGTGAATAGAGCCACAATTGCCAGCAGGTTGGGGAAGCTCTGGATCAGGAGGATGGATTTGAGCATGCTCTGCCGTCCCCTGAAGCGGAACCTTGAGAAAGCGAAGGCTGCCAGCGTGGTCAGTGAAAGCGTCAGCAAGGTGGAAACTGTAGAAATGATCAAGGAGTTTTTCAGCCAGGTGAAGAAGGGGAAAATCGGATTCGTCACTAATTGGCGGAAGTTCTCAAAACCCCAGTTATCCGGGATCAATTTCTGGTTAGCCAGGTCATTGACGGGGTTGATCGAAGCTGAAACGATCCACAATACCGGGAAGATACTGAAGAGGATCAGGACAACAGCCAGAGCCCAGCGCCAGACCAAACCGATGATACGACTGCGTTTGACAGATGATGGTTGTTTAGACATTTTCGCCAACCTCCTCCCACATGTTTGTGAACTTGAATTGCAGCATAGACATAACCGCAATCAGCATAAATAGAACCAGCGATATGGCTGAAGCGTAGCCGTATTGCACGCCGCGTCCGCTGGCAAACGCCAGGTTGTAGACGTAGCTGATGATGATGTCGGTGTAGCCAGCCTGGGTTGTCGCAGTCGGGATTGGCGGTCCGCCATTGATGAAAGCGTAAATCAAGTTGAAGTTGTTAAAGTTGAAGATAAAGGAGGAAATCATCAGCGGTCCCACACTTACGAGTAAGAGGGGTAGAGTGATGCTCCTGAATTTCTGCCAACCACTGGCGCCATCAATTTCAGCTGCTTCATAAATATCACCCGGGATGGATTGCAAAGCACCGCTTGTGACCAACATCCAGTATGGGTAGCCCAACCAGGTATTGACGACGAGCAAGGCGATACGCGCCAGCCATGGCTGGGTAAACCAACGGGGTGAAACGTTGAAGACGCTCTCAAGTATGCGATTGACAACACCCAAGTCGGGGTTGAACATACCGCGCCAGATCAGGATGGTGATCAGGCTGGGGATAGTGTATGGGATCAGCAAAAGCGAGCGTAAAATCTTCTTGCCTTTGAACTTGGGATCGCCGTAGATGATCGAAATCAGCAAACCCACCGAGAAGGTCAGCAAGAGGCTGAAGGTGGCGAAGAGGAAGTTCCAGATAACGATCGTCACCAGGGGTCCTCGCAAACCGGGGCTATTGACAAACTGGACAAAGTTTTTCGTGCCTACCAAGGCTGTGTAACCCGGGATCAGCCGCTCACCATTCTTAGCGGTATATGTGCCTTCCTTATCGTAATAGACCGTGCCGGTGGTCGCGTGGGTAAACGTGTTAGTGTCCGGGTCATAGGCATAAAGAGGCAAAAGCTCCGCAGCCTCCGATGGCGACCGCACCTGGATGGTGTTTTCCGGATCGCCAAACTTGATCTTGGTCAGGTTTTTATCCGTCGAGGCAAGGACGCGGTTGAGGCGAGTGTAACCTTCGATCGTGACCGGGGCTCCCTCTTCGTCAATCTCTCCAATGCCGTTTTCTCCACTGACAAGCGGGACCTCAGCATCGCCTTCCAAGTCAACCTGGGTGACCAGTTTGGTATTACCATCCGCATCTTTGAGCCACAGCAAATACTCATTTTCAGGCGAGCGGTAAGCGATCCATTGATAGGCTTTACCGGTTTCGGGCAAATAGGTTTGCGCCTGGATTTGGTCGATAGCTTGAGCCTGAGAGATCAGGTGACCATCACCATAGTTGGTGAAAGCGTTATAAATCGTATAAACGATCGGAAAAATTGAAAAAAGAAGCCAGGCTGAGAGGCCAATTGCCATCCATTTGAACATGTGGGCTTTTGGGACCAGGAAGGCCACGCTGATCATGATAATAATTATGACAAAGCAAATCCCCAGTGGGGTATAGCCAAGACTAAAGAGTTTAAACGCAAAAAAGCCCAAGGCTATATCAACAACGAGAACAATCAGAGCGATGAACAAATTGCCAGCACCCAGGATGGTCTTTTTGGCAAATTCATCTTTGGTTGGTGTCAGATTTGCGTCCATCACATAATTCTCCTTTCCCTGTTGAAAAAAGGAGGCTTGCTAATGCAAGCCTCCAGACAGACTAAAACCTTAGGGCAGTTGAATCTCCAGGATATGGGTTTCGGGGTCGTAGATGAAGGTGACTTCGCCGTCGGTAGCGACAGTGAAGAGGATATTATCACCACCAGCAACACCATCAACACCATAGTTGGTGTCCCAGCCGCCGTCATGGGCAACTTTGACTTCATAATCGCCAGCGGGGATTGTGAAGGTCGCAGTGTAGAGACCGTCATCACCAAGGGTCATGACCGTGTCTGCACACGCAGGATTCCATTCGCAATCAAAGCCGGCGGCTTTTTGCCATGAACCGGGCAGGTTGATCATGCCGGTGGTATCCAAACCGATGGCGGCAACGATAGCTTCCTGTGCAAATGTGTAAGCTTCGGCAGGGGTTTTGGAACCGTCGAAGATGAAGGTGAGGGCATTGCCCCAGTCACCCCAAACCTTACCCATCGCGGGGATGGCGGGCATTGGGACGGCGTTCTCACCGGCTTCTGCGATACCCTGCAGATAAGGATCGTCGATCATTGCAGCTGCAGGCAGGTAAGCGGAACCGCGGGGGTCAGCTTCGTAGAGAGCCATCATAGCTTCTTCAGTTGCGACGAATTCGGTCAGGAAAGTCTGCGCGAGCAGAACATTCTCGGACATTGAATTGACTGCAAACCCCTGAACACCGAGGAAGGGATAACCGCCATCGGGGAATTTGGCGATGCCAAAGTTCAAACCGGAGGCTTTGAGGTTATTGATTTCCCATGGTCCGTTCATGAAGAAGGCAACATCGCCGTTCAGGAACATGGATTTGGCGGTGGTATTGTCGAGGTTGTCAGACAGGATACCGTCATTCTTCCACTGCAGCGCCATTTCGCCGAATGCAATC
>DIWN01000079.1 GCA_002423495.1 Anaerolineaceae bacterium UBA6105
TCAATGGGCGAAAGCACCCCCTGTAGAACGTGATATTTGCCCTGGAAGGCGCCTGTGCGTTCAATTGCCAGCACGTCCAGCGGCTCTTCCACCACGCAGATCAGCTCCTGGTCGCGCGTGGATGATGAACAAATTTCGCACTTTTCCTCCCCCGCAAGCGTGATATTGAAGCACTCGCTGCACTGCGAGGTTTCAGTTTGCATGGCTTCAAGCGCCTGCGCCAGGTCCAGGGAAGTTTCTGCCGGAGCTTTAAGCAGGAAGAAGGTCAGGCGGGAAGCGGTTTTTGGTCCAATGCCAGGCAGACGCGCAAAAGCGTCAATCAGATTTTGAACCGGACCAGGAATGGTGCGCATTCTTGCTAACGACCCATGCCGAAACCGGAAAGCATGTTGGTGAAAGGCGCCATTTTCTCTTCGGATACCTTGCGAGAGCTTTCGAGGGCTTTGTTGAAGGCTGCCAGCAGCATGTCTTCGAGCATTTCCGCGTCTCCGTCAGCCAGCAGATCGGGATCAATCTTGATGGCTTTTAACTGCTGGTCGCCGGTCATCGTCACCGAAACAGCTCCGCCGCCGGAAGTTTCGGTGACAGTCTCATTTGCAATCTCATCCTGTGCCTGGGCCATCTGCTCCTGCAGTTTGGCCAGTTGGGACATCATGTTGCCGCCAGATGCGCTGGGGCGTGCGTTAAATCCTTTTGCCATTATTCATCCTTTACTGAGTAATCGTTGGGTATTTCGCGGAGTTTTCCGCCTAATTTCTTGATTGTTTCTTCCACCTGATGCATGCCGCCATTTGTTTTTGAACGTGGAGCGGCATCATGCTCGCCAGTGGTACAAAGCAGCCGTACGTCCTGCCCGAAGTATTTGGACATCACCGAGCATACCATGCGACTGTTTTGCTCATCAGCCATCTTGTCGCGCAGTAGGTCGCTGCTAAAGTTGATCACGACCGTTTTGCCGTCCACATCAATCAGGCGGGAAGAATTCAGCAAGGCGCTGGTGACGGTGTTGCGGGTCTTTACAGCCCGTTTTAGTGAATCCCAGTGCTCCTGAACCAGATCCAGGGTTAGTGGACCATTAATCGGCGCGGATTGTTCTGCCGCGGCTGGTTTTGATGCAGGCTCCGTTGGAGCAAAAGTCACTTTTGCTTTAGGTTTTGATTTCGGTTGGGCTTTTTCTGGTTCCCCTTGAGGGGTCGTTGGAGCTGGCGGTGATACTTCAGGTGCCAGGGCTTCCGCGTAGGCAAGCTCGAGCCCGAGACCGGGGTGCCAATTGGCTTTGAGCTCAATTGCCGCGTTAGTGAATGCCTGGATCATGCTGACCAGCTGGTTCAAGCTGAAGCGGGCGGCGTGATCTTCCATCGTTGTGCGCACCTCAGGGGTGAGCTCAAGTTGTTTGCCAGCTTCCATCTTGATGACCAGCAGATCCCGCAGGTAATCCACTACCTGTCGGGCAAACTGACGCGGGTCAGCGCCGCTGTCGAGCGCCTGGTGGATGATCTCAAGCCCTTTGCCGCTGGAACCAGCCAGGCTGGCTTCCACGAGGTCGATCACAGATTGATTTGTGGCAGTCCCCAGGACGTCCTGGGCAATTGGGAGGGTTATTTTCTTTGAAATAGACGAAAGTTGGTCCACCAGCGAAATCGCGTCGCGCATCGAGCCGGTAGCCTGGCGGGCAATCAGGGTCAGCGCGTCGTCATCGATCTTGATTTTTTCCTGCTTGCAGAGTTCCTTGAGTTTTTGAACGATAACTGGCACCGGGATGCGGCGGAATTCGTGGCGCTGACAGCGGGAGAGCACGGTGGCAGGGATTTTGTGGATCTCAGTGGTGCAGAGAATGAAGATCACGTGGCTTGGAGGTTCCTCAAGCGTTTTCAGCAGCGCGTTAAAAGCTGAAGTGGAAAGCATGTGAACTTCGTCAATGATGTAGACCTTGAAACGACCCTGGGAGGGGGCAAAATTGATCTTGTCGCGCAACTCGCGGACATCATCCACGCTGGTATTGGAGGCGGCGTCAATCTCGATCAGGTCCAGGAAACGACCTTCATTGACCGCAAGGCAGTTCGCACAGTGGTTGCAAGGACGTTTTTCGAGTGATTCCTCCAGGCAGTTGACCCCTTTTGCCAGCAGACGCGCGCTGGTGGTTTTGCCCGTGCCTTTGGGTCCGGCAAAGAGGTAAGCGTGCCCAACGCGGTCGGTCGCGATCGCGTTTTTGAGAGTTTGAACGATGTGGTCCTGACCGACAACCTCGTCCCAGAGGGCGGGTCGCCAGGTGCGATAGAGTGCCTGAGACATGGTGAGTTTCCTTTAAGGTACCGTGAATTGTGTGTGTTCATTCCCCTGGCTGTCGAAGAGGGTCAGCAGATCGTCACTGGTCCACAGGGCTGAATCGGAATTCCAATGCAGTTCAGTGACAGTGTCGGTGCCTGGACCAGTATAAATGCTGACAGCGCCGTTAGGGTAGAGAGTCAGATTGGGGAAGCGATAATTCCGACCACCATCCGAGACAATCCGCCAGCCGGCAAGATCCACAGCACTTTCGCTTGGGTTGCGCAAACGGATGTATTCCACCTGGATGTCGCCAGCACCAAAAACGCCTTCAATGCGCAGCAGGCGATCTTCCAGAATTTGCATGGTTGGGGTGGTTTGGGAGGGAGATTGGACACCCTGGATGGGGGTGATGATTGGTTGGGTAGGTTCTGCGTTCGGAATTGGATTTTTTTGCTGCCAGAAGTAGAGCACAGTCAGCAATGTTGCAGCTGTAACAATTATATTAAGCAGTATAAAAGGGAGAGTCTTTTTCAAAAATTTCATTGTGCAAACCTCCCTAATAATAGCATAAAAGGTCACTGGACGCTCTAAGTTATTGATGTCACTTGCGATAAGGAGTTGGAACATAAAGGGAGGTATTTGCAGCCACTATTAGGGTTAATCGTCGTGTAAATATAATTTAACAAACTGCTAACATTCCTTTTATGTGGAGTTAACTAACGCGGGTTAATATAAGACCGTTCGTGCAACAATTGTTTCTCTCCTTTCAAATTGCACGGACAGGATCGGATTGTGACAAAACACTTTTTTGATCGAAACTAAAACAGCCGCAGGTGAGGCGGCTGTTTTAGTTTAAAGCGGGAATTGACTTTATTCACGGATCTGACCCAGTGCAAGTTCCCGTATGTGGTCAATGTGATCACGCTGATGCCAAAGCAGCCGCCGCACGAGCTTGCGTGCGCTCCATTTTTCCTGATATTGTTCAAGGACCTGGTCGAAACCAACCAATTCCGGCAAATAGCGGTTCGTCATTTTAGCGCTGTCATCGAGCAGTTGGAAGGCATTACTGTTTTCATCAGGCTGCGGGATATCAAACCCCAAGCGCGAAAAGTACCATGGCTCGACCTGGGCGATATGCATCAGGATGCCTTCGATTGTCCAACGCTGCCCTTCAAATTCCCGCTTGAGCAATTCAGGGGGAAGCGTTTCTACTCCCGCAAGCAGCTCTTCTCGCTGCCAGTTGAAGATTTGTTGGGTCTGGCGAACCTCCTCTTCACTCAAGGGGATCAGATCTGAACGGAAGAATGCGTTTACCTCGTAAATGCTTCCGTCAACTTCAATTGAAAAGACCTCGAAAGTCTCGTCAATGTGCATGTCCAACCCTTCGAGCTGCACCCAGGGTTGGTTCGTATGGAGATTGAGCCAGCTTTCGAAGGTCAGTATTTGGCGGGGGATGCGGATTAAAGCTTCAGCATCGTCTGCGCCATAGGTGAATACCCCCGGATAGTCAAGCGCCCATGCCAGGGTGCGACCTTCCACATTACGTTCAATACCGATTTGGATTAGTGTCATGGCTTAGTTGTAGAAAATTGGCAGATGTCCAAGAGCGATGATCTGCCGCCACTCCGCGCGATCTCCTTCAGTCAGAATAGCCGCTTCGGCAGCGACCTTGCCCCCAGCTTTTTCCGCCACCAGGTGCATGCCCTGCAGGGTGGAGCCGGTGCTGATGACATCATCCAGAAGTACGACCCGCTTACCCTTCAAGAGTTCGATGTCCTTTTCATCCAAAAAAAGATGCTGGGTTCTGCCAGTGGTGATGGAGAGCGTCTCTGCTTTGAGAGCCTCGCCCATGTAGGGTTTGTACTCTTTGCGCAGCACCACGTAGGGTTTCTGCGTGACTTTTGAAAGCTCGTGGGCGATTGGAATGCTCTTGGCTTCGGCAGTCAGGATGACGTCATAGGCGGTGTCTGCCAGTTTTTCAGCGAGAGCGGTCGCGCAGGCATTCACCAATTCAACATCGCCAAGGATATTTAAGATGGCAATCCGCATGCCTGGTTTGACCTCAAAAAGCCGCAAGTCGCGCTTTACGCCTGCAATATCGATTGGATAGATTTCTCTGTTTTCCATCTTGTCTCCTTCAAGAAAATTTTCCATTAGATTTTAGTCCAATCTGCCATAAAAAACCATTTTCGGGGGATTAAAGCAACTAATGCCGTGGACGCCGACCACGGCATTAGTATTTAAGGAGGAGAAGAAGAAGAGAAGTCGCCCTTTCAAAGTCTATATTACAATAAACAAGAGTAAATAGCTTGATGATTAACCTACGATTACCCTACGATCTTGAGATAAAGGCAAAAATGAACCCAATAGAAGGAATAAATCTGAGAATTCCCATCGGTTGGTTGCAGATTGAAGCTCTTGCCGGCGAATTAACCCGTATTACTTTTGCAAGTCTACCAGGTTCATTTGAAGAAAGTACAGCCCCTGTGATGAAAGATGCCGTAGAACAATTGCAGGCGTATTTTGATGGCAGCCTTACAAAACTTTCGCTGCCTTTGGCATGGAGTGGTGTAGCGGGTTTTCGGCGGGATGTTTTGCAAGTTGTAGCAGGTATTCCTTTTGGGGATTTGAAAACTTATGGTGAAATTGCAAGAATTATCGGCAAACCTGGCGCTGCACAGGCAGTTGGAGCGGCAGTGGGCAGCAATCCCTGGCTGATTGTGGTACCCTGCCATAGGGTTATCGGTTCGGACCGAAAACTACACGGCTTCTCGGCAACCGGAGGGCTGGAGACAAAAACCTGGCTTCTGCGGCATGAAGGACATAAAATTATTGGAGGCAAAGTTAGCCTCAAAGGGAGTTTATGATGGAAAATAATCAAGAATCAGAATTTCGCTCAGGTTTTGTAGCACTGATCGGCAAACCAAACGCAGGCAAGAGCACCCTGCTCAACCGCCTTTTAGGGCAGCCCATCGCGGGCATCTCTGCCAAACCGCAGACTACCCGCAGGCGCCAGTTGGGAATAATCACCGCCAAGGAATATCAGATCATTTTTGTTGATACACCTGGTCTGACTGACGCCAAGGATAAGCTTGCAAAATCGATCAATTCAGAAGTGCAGTTTGCACTGAGCGATTCAGACCTGCTGCTGATATTAGTCGACGCCAGCAATCCAGCTGACCCGATGGATGAGAAGCTATTGGATGCAATCCTGGCTTCCAGAACGCAACCGCCTGTGCTGATCGTTTTCAACAAGGCCGACCGCCTTAACAAAGCCACTTTTGGGCAGCTTTCCGGGTTGTATCGCGAGAAACTTCCGGAGGCACGCACACTGCAAATCTCCGCGTTGGATGGCTCAGGTATCAATAAGATGTTGGAAGAGATTGTTGCTATGCTTCCGCTGGGTCCGCAATATTTTCCGGAAGAACAAATAACAAGAGATTTCGAGCGGGATATCGCCGCAGAGATGATCCGGGCAGTTTGCATGGATATGCTGAGTGAGGAATTGCCCTACTCGATTGCGACGCAGGTGCAATCATACAAAGAGCGTGAAAATGGCACACTTTACATCGACGCGACAATTTATGTGGAACGCGAGAGCCAGAAAGGGATCGTCATTGGGCGAAAAGGACAAATGGTCCGGGAAATTGGCACCAAGGCGCGCGAGGAACTGGAACGTGCCACCGGGCAAAATGTCTTCCTTGATCTGGCAGTCAAAGTACAAAAGGATTGGAAGAACGACCAGGCTTTCCTGAAACAAATCGGTCTCTCGGGTGGCTAACGTGGCAGAAATAATCCGGGTATTACCGGTAGCGGGAATTGGCTTGGTGAGCCTGATCAACTGGGTCTCAGCATGGCGGATGCGGATGATTCCCTATTACATTACCAAGCCGATCGTGTTAATTGGTCTGATCCTTTTTGTGGTCTTGCGCGCGCCAATCACTCCAACGCGGCTGCCGTTCCTGCTCGGGCTGTTTTTCTCCCTGCTTGGCGATATTTTTCTGATCCCCAGGGGCACACGCTGGTTTCTGGTAGGCATGGGAGCCTTTTCAGTTGCCCAGCTAATGTATATCTGGGGGTTTAACACATCAATGCCCCCGGTTCCAGTTTTGGTAGTTGGGGTAGTCGCTTTCCTCGTGGGTGCGATCCTGATTCACTTGCTGGTAAACAGATTTTCAGGCTTGTCGAGCGTAAACAAAGCTATTCTGCCATTCATGAAGGGATACGGTGCCCTGGTGCTGGCTATGGTGATAAGCGCAGTATTATGCCTGGCCAGACCTTCCTGGCCAGACTGGGCGGCTGTTATGGCTGGCATCGGCGGTGTTTTGTTTTTCTTGTCTGATGGAATGATTGCGCTGGATAAGCTCGAAAGACGCTTGCCTCATTACAGATTTTGGATCATCGTAACTTATCACCTTGCCCAGTTTTTGATAGTTGCTGCTGTGATACAATTGCCCGAATAGTGATTGCGGATTGGATGACCATTAGTAGGAATCAAGCAAGCGCTGAATTTACAATACAACTGGAATCAAAAACGCAAAAATAATTGACTCTTTCATGCCGAAGGAGTATACTGAAAAGTTGTGAACATTTAACTTTGGAGAAATTGACTATGGATGCCCCCGTCGAAAATAATAAAGAAGAAACAAAGATCAAGCCTAAAGATAAATTCGAAGGGAAGGTCTTGAAGATCTCGTTGCAAGGCGCTCTGATTGCCATTGACAATCCGTTGCCGGCATTCCTGCATATTTCTCAGGTCACTGATCCCAAGAATCCTGATGCTGTTTTGAAATCACTTGAAGATGTACTCAAGGTCGATGATGTCGTAACAGTTTGGGTACGCCGTGTCCTTAAGGACCACATTGAGCTGACCATGCGTGAGCCTCTGGCTTATGAGTGGCGCGAATTGGCGCCAGACATGGTTGTGCACGGCAAAGTTTTGCGCTTGGAATCATTTGGCGCTTTCGTGGAAATTGGTGCTGAACGCCCTGGTTTGATCCACGTAAGTGAACTTTCGCACAGCTATGTGCGCACGCCAAACGAAGTCGTCAAAGTAGGCGATGAGTTGGATGTGAAAGTTCTGGAAGTTGACCGCCGCAAGAAGCAGATAAAACTCAGCCTCAAGGCTCTGTTGGAAGCTCCTGAAGAATTGTACTCAGAACCAAAGCGTTCCGGTCGCAAGGGCAAAGCTCAGAAGCAGGAAGTTTTTGAAGAAACAACTGAGGAAACCATTCCTGATCCCACCTACATGGAAATTGCACTGCGCAAAGCCATGGACAAGGCTGAACAGCGTTTGCCTGAGATCGAAAGCCGTGTAAAGAAATCCAAATCCTTCAGCAGTGAAGCGGATGAAATCTTTGAAAGAACGATGCAAAACAAGATAAATGACAAGGATTAAGATGCGCGACGCCAAGCGAGTGCGTATATTCTAAAAAGCAAGCCGGGGAGGTGCTGGAGTAAACAGCCCTCCCCGTTACTTTTAAATTAATGGATTGATTTTGGAGGTCTGATGGCAACAAAGCTGATATTCTTTACTGGCGGGGTGATCTCCTCTGTGGGGAAGGGCGTGACTGCCTCGTCGGTTGGCAGGCTGCTTAAAGCCCGGGGGTTTGATGTCACAATTCAAAAGCTGGACCCATACCTGAACGTAGATCCAGGTACGCTCAGTCCTTATCAGCACGGTGAAGTCTTCGTTTTGGATGACGGCTCAGAAACTGATTTGGATTTGGGGCATTACGAACGTTTTTGTGACCTTCATCTAAAAAGAACCAGCACAGTCACAACTGGTCAGGTTTATGAAGAAGTGATCAATCGTGAGCGGTGCGGGGATTACCTCGGCGGTACCATCCAGGTTATCCCGCATATCACGAATGAGATCAAACGGCGGGTGGAGTTACTGATACGCTCGACAGATGCAGATATTGCTCTTATAGAAGTCGGTGGAACAGTCGGCGACATTGAGGGTCAGCCTTTCCTGGAAGCCATCCGGGAACTGCGAAACGATCTGGGTCGTGAAAACACAGCTTTTGTGCACATCACCTGGCTGCCTTACCTGCGCGCCACCAATGAGACCAAAACCAAACCCACCCAACACTCTGTGCGTGAATTGCGATCTGTAGGCATCTTGCCGGATATGATCATTGCCCGCAGCGATTTTCCGTTTGAAAAGGAACTTTCCCGCAAAATTTCTCAGTTTTGTGACGTTCGCGAAGAAGCTGTGATACCCCTGGTGACAGCCGATTTGTTGTATGAAATTCCACTGATCCTTGAGGAAGCTCATGTTGCCGACATCCTCCTGGAGCGGCTGGCACTGGAACCCAAACATCCTCCGAAGCTCCAAGGCTGGAAAACGATGGTCGCGGAGCTCAAAAGCCAGAAGCCCAGCATCAAAGTTGGGCTGGTGGGTAAGTATGTTGAGCTGCATGATGCCTACTTGAGTGTCAGAGAAGCCCTTAACCATGCCGCACTTTATTATGGGGTGGGTGTGGACTTGCAGTGGATTTCCTCGACAGATGTCGAAAAGAGCAACGGGCAGGAATTGCTTGTCGGTCTGGATGCCATCCTAGTTCCTGGCGGATTTGGCAGTCGGGGGGTTGAAGGGAAAGTATTGGCGGCGCAGTATGCGCGGGAAAATAAGATCCCCTACTTGGGACTCTGCCTGGGTTTGCAGGTGATGATGATCGAATTCGCCCGCAACGTGTTGGGTTTAAAAGAGGCAAATTCTGCTGAATTTGACAAGCTCACCCCTGACCCGGTTATTGACCTGATGCTGGAACAACGTGGCTTAAGTCAGATGGGCGGCACGATGCGGTTGGGTCTTTACCCCTGCCACATCAAACCCAACACCAAGGCTCAGGATTTGTTCCAGGCGGATGTAATCCAGGAGCGCCACCGCCACCGCTACGAAGTCAATAACGACTATCGCAAGCAGTTTGAAGAAAGCGGCATGGTCTTTTCGGGTTTGTCTCCGGATGGCGTGTTGGTGGAGATGGCAGAGTTGAGCGACCATCCATACATGGTGGCTTCTCAGTTCCATCCTGAGTTTTTATCGCGCCCTAACAGGGCACACCCTCTCTTTCTTGGATTGATTGAAGCGGCATGCAGAAAAGCCGGCTTACCGGACCAAAAGGTTAACCTTGACTTCACGAACTGAGGTCGGGATAGGCTATAATTTATCAATAGAAAAATAGAAGGAAGGTATAGATGGACACAACAATCGAATATATCAATGCAATAGAAATCCTTGACTCCCGTGGCAATCCCACTGTGGAAGTCGAAGTTATCCTGGCTGACGGCAGTTTTGGGCGTGCAGCCGTACCATCTGGCGCTTCAACCGGCATCCATGAAGCGCTCGAACTGCGCGATGGCGACAAGGCTCGTTATAACGGTAAGGGCGTACTGAAAGCTGTTGAGAATGTCAATAACGAAATCGCCGATGAGCTGCTGGGCGTGGACGCGCTTGAGCAAAAGGCAATCGACGAATTGCTGCTTGAGCTCGATGGCACCCCTAACAAGGCTAACTTTGGCGCCAATGCCATTTTGGGCACCAGTTTGGCTGTCGCGAAAGCAGCGGCCGCCTCTTTGGGTTTGCCTCTCTATCGCTATCTCGGTGGTGTTTATGCCCACGTGCTGCCTGTGCCGATGATGAACATCCTTAACGGCGGGGCACATACTGGCTGGCAGTCAACTGATGCCCAGGAGTTTATGGTGATGCCTTTAGGTGCGCCAAGCTTTGCTGAAGGTCTCCGTTGGGGTGCTGAAATTTACGCCTCGCTCAAGACCGTGCTCAAGAGCAAAGGTTACACCACCCTGGTTGGCGACGAAGGCGGGTTTGCCCCCGCGCTGAGCGCCAACAATGAAGCTGTGGAACTGATCCTTGAGGCCATCGAAAAAGCGGGTTACAAAGCCGGTAAGGACGTGGCGATCGCGCTTGACCCTGCTGCCTCCGAGTTCTATGAGGAAGAATCCAAGCTCTACAACCTCCGCAAGGAAGGCCGCAAGCTGACCTCCGACCAGATGGTGGAGTTCTGGACCAACTGGATCAACCAGTACCCGATCGTTTCGATCGAAGACGGTTTTGCCCAGGACGACTGGGAAGGCTGGAAGAACTTCACAGCCCTCAACGGTCATCGTTTGCAAATCGTGGGTGATGACCTGCTCGTGACCAATCCCGAGCGTGTGGCGAGAGCCATCGAAGAGAAAGCTTGCAACTCGCTGCTGGTCAAAGTCAACCAGATCGGATCTCTGACCGAAACAATGAAAGCCGTCAGCATGGTTCAGAATAACGGCTGGCGCGCAGTCTGCTCGCACCGCTCGGGTGAGACGGAAGACAGCACGATCGCCGACCTGGTCGTGGCGATGAACATGGGTCAGATCAAGACTGGTGCTCCGGCACGCTCTGACCGTGTGGCAAAGTACAACCAGTTGCTGCGGATCGAACAGGAACTGGATCTGACAGCTAAGTATGCTGGCTGGGATGCCCTGGCGATCAAGTTCTAAAATTTCCTTTTGGCACCTTGCATCCCCTCCTCGCGAGGGGATGCTTTTTTAACTTTCCAAGTTGCCCTCAGCTTGTCTCTGGTAAACTTTTGGAATGGAAAAAACACTGGAGACTATTGAACAAGAAGTGATTACCTGCCGGAAGTGCCCCCGGCTGGTGGAATGGCGCGAGGAGGTCGCGCGTGTGAAACGCAAAGCCTATCGCGACCAGGAGTACTGCGGCAAACCAGTGCCGGGGTTTGGCGATCCTGATGCGAGAATTCTGGTTTTAGGTTTGGCACCGGGCGCGCATGGTTCCAACCGCACCGGGAGGATGTTTACGGGGGATGGTTCAGGGAATTTCCTCTATCCCGCGCTTTTCCGGGCAGGTTTTGCCAATAAGCCGGATGCGATGGCGATTGGGGATGGGATGGTTTTGAAAGACGTCTTCATCTCGGCGGTCTGCCGCTGTGCTCCGCCTGCGAATAAACCCACCAGGGAGGAAATTTTTAACTGCCTGCCCTGGTTAGCAAGCGAAATGCAGGCATTATCGCACCTGCAGGGGGTGGTGGTGTTGGGAAAGATCGCTTTGGATGGCCTGCTGAACATGCCTGCTTTCGCCGAGTTGCCTAAAAAGCAGTTTCCTTTTGGGCATGATCGTTTTTATGAAACACCGGCGGGGTTGCCGTGGATTCTTTGCTCCTATCACCCCAGCCTTCAAAACACGCAAACCGGACGTCTGACTGAAGATATGTTTGACCAGATCTGGCAAAAGGCGAAGGGTTATCTAAAATAGCTGGACTTTGATCGTGCCGGCGTCCTCGCCGAGCATGTGATCTGACCGTAGGTCTCAAATTGGTATGGGACGCCTTAGGCGACATGCTGTGCTCGGGCAGGCGCCCGGCACAATCGTGTGTTGATAGGCAGATCGCCATGCTTCGCTCGCGATAACGGATTTAGGGGCAGATCGCCGTACTCTGCCTCGCTCGCGATGACAAGAAAAGGTCGTGCCTGCGTCCCCGCCGAGCACGCGGGCTGACCGTAGGTCTCCGGTTGGTATTGGACGCCGGAGGCGAGAAGCTGTGCTCGGGCTGGAGCCCGGCACAATCGTGTTTTAATGGGCAGATCGCTTCGCAAAGGAGGCTCGCGATGACAGGAAATTGATTATTAGCGAGAAATTTCGGTGAGAACTTCGCCGATATCGCCGTGGAAAACGTATTGTGCCTGGTGGTCATAGGGGGTGGGATCGCGGTTGATCAGGATCAGGCAATCCCCGCGAAAGTAATCCAACAGACCAGCTGCCGGGTAGACGACCAGAGATGAACCCCCCACGATCAAATAATCAGCCTGTCGGACGGCCTCCATGCTGGCTGTGAGCACCTCCGGGTCCAGCTGCTCGCCATAGAGCACCACGTCCGGACGTACCAAACCGCCGCAGACCTCGCAGCGCGGTGTTGTTTGCTGAGAGTAGACTTGCTCTGCCGGGAAATTGCGATGGCAGCGCATGCAATAGAAACGTTCCATGCTACCGTGGATCTCATGCACGACTTTTGACCCGGCTTTTTGATGCAATCCGTCGATGTTTTGCGTGATTACGGCTTGGAGTTTCCCTCGTTTTTCCATATCCGCAAGGGCATAATGGGCTGCGTTTGGCTTCGCGTCGGGATAGTAGAGTGAACTGCGAAGAAAAGCGTAGAACTCGTCCGGGTGGCGCAGAAAAAAATGATTGCTGAGCATGGTCTCGGGGGTGTAACGCGAACCGGTAATTTGATTGTACAGACCAGTCGCGCTGCGGAAATCCGGAATTCCTGAAGCTGTTGACACTCCTGCGCCGCCAAAGAATACTGCTTCCCGGCTGGTTTTCAGTCGTTCCCGTGCTAATTCCAGGGTTTGGTTCACTTACTGCTTTCCGGTCGTTTTCCTGTCAATTCTGGTTTGGCTATTTCAAGATTACTGGAGGCAGGAACAACCTGCGAAATGTCCACATGCCCCAGTCGCTTGCCTATCTTGTTGAGAATTGGCAACCAGTTGATAAAAAGCGCGACGCCGATGCCGATCAGGGTGCCGACCACGCGTTCAATCGTGTAAACAAGGGGATTGGTTTCGCCGGCATTAATGACAACAAGTAAAAACACAACCACGGTAATGGCAAGCCCGCCCTGTTTTTTGAGGGCGATGATGATTATCATCAACGGCAAGGTCATTACCCCGATCAGGATAAAGTAACTCAGGGTGTCCAGGCTCATTTGCAATTGTTGATAGAAAACAGTGATGAACAGGAAACTATAAAGACCCGCGATCAGCGTGCCGATCGTCCGATCTCCAGCGGTTTTGAAGGTGGATTTCAAGGTTGGCTGCATGCAGACGATTGCGGCAATGCTGGAGTGGTAGGGCATGTCTGTACCGCGGAAGTATTCGATGATGAGGCAGATGGTGATGGCAAGACAGGTTTTGATGACCCGCATGCCGGGAGAATTGCTGATGAGGAATGAGGTAAATCGCTGCCAGACAGAGTTTTCTTGCATAGTGTTCAACCCATGTTTGTGTGGTGTAACCATGATAACCGATTAACAAAAAGTGGGGAGCAGGAGCGATCGGGTGAGTCAATATTGATCACTCTTGGGCAAAAAACAAACAGGGCTGCAGCTCCTTTACCAGGAATGAAGGCTATCTCGACTAATACGATAAGATGCGCGGTTGATGGTCGCCTTACTTCGCATAAGCAGGCGGTTATTTTCCGTTTAGATATGACCAACCCCCTGT
>DIWN01000065.1:0-15196 GCA_002423495.1 Anaerolineaceae bacterium UBA6105
GGCAACAGCAGCGTGCTCTCCAAGACCTTGCGCGACAAGCTTGCCCAGACGCTGCAGGCTGGTCAGCAGGCGATCCTGTTCCTCAACCGGCGCGGCAAAGCGACCTACGTCTTCTGCCGCCAGTGCGGCTACACGCTGCGCTGCCCAAGGGACGAGCAGCCCCTGGTTTATCACAGCGCGCGGCAGGGCTTGATTTGCCATTTGTGCGGTTACACCCGCCAGATGCCCAAAAAGTGCCCGCAGTGCGGCAGCACCCAGATCCGCCAGCTGGGCTTGGGAACCGAACGGCTTGAAGAAGTGGTGCAAAAAGAATTCCCTGAAGCGCGTCTTCTGCGCTGGGATGCCGACACCACCCGCCACAAAGGCGAGCACGAGCTGATCCTCTCGCATTTCAGCGCCCACCGGGCAGACGTCCTGATCGGGACGCAAATGCTTGCCAAGGGGCTGGATTTGCCCTTGGTCACCCTGGTTGGGATCATCCTGGCGGAGGTCGGTCTGAATCTGCCAGATTATCGTGCTGCCGAGCGCAGCTTCCAGGTGCTCACCCAGGTGGCTGGTCGGGCTGGCAGGAGCCCGTTGGGCGGGCAGGTGGTTCTGCAAACCTATCAGCCTGAGAATTACGTGATCCAGGCTGCATCCCGGCATGACTTTGAAGGTTTCTATAAGCAGGAACTTGAGCTGCGCAAGGCTCTGAACTATCCGCCTTACTCCCGTTTGATAAGGCTGGAATATCGCCACTCAGTAGAATCCAAAGCAGAAAGTCAGGCGCAAACCATGGCAGACTTGCTGAGAGCTGAGATCTCTGCCCGTAGGATGCATCAAACCAGCTTTATCGGTCCCGTGCCGGCATATTATCGCAAGGTCGGCGGGCAATTCCGCTGGCAGATCATCCTGCGGGGTCCCAATCCGCAGCCTTTGCTGGATTCCCTGCCCTTACGCGGCTGGCAGGTTCAAATTGAGCCCTCAGACCTGCTATAATTTGAGTCTGAGCCTGTAAACAGGCAAAAATTAGCCCTCTTGGAGCTTGTATATGAACCAACGCCAGGAACTGATCAGTTGGGAAGACGTCCATCGCCTGATCGACAACCTCATGCAGCAATTTGATCACCAATACAAGGTGCTGCTGATGATCACGCGCGGCGGCATTGTGCCGGGAGGATTCCTGGCAGAAGCCATGGACATCCGCAATATCTACACCGCTTCAGTCGATTTTTTTGACCCCCTTGAAAACGCCGGACAGCCCAAATCCCGCTACCTGGCCTGGCCAAAGTTTCTCCAGTTCCCCGAGAACACTGCTCTCAAAGATGAGCGGGTCTTGATCGTGGACGACGTCTGGGGCTCAGGTCGGACGGTTACCGCAGTCCGAAAACGCGTGGCAGCAGCCGGGGGCTTGCCATCCACCTGCGTCTTGCATTTCAATCCTCACCGAAATCTGTTTGATTCCAGCAGACCTGATTATTACGGTGCGACCACAGATGCCTGGATCATTTATCCCTGGGAAGTTGAACACGGTTTTCGCAACCGCTTGCTTCCCAATAAATCCTGATCAGGAGACCCCCATGAGCGAGATGACTGCCCCAAAACCCTTACGCTGGTACGACGCAATTTCGATCAACATCTACTATTTTGCATTGACGCTGCGCAGCCAGACCCTTACGCCGCTGATTGTGCCGCTGTTGGTGCAGCAATTTGTTGGGGATGAGACCAAAGGCACCAGTTATGGCAACCTGCGCCTGGTTTCGCTGATGGTAGCGCTGCTGGTGCAATCGGTTGCGGGAATGCTTTCGGACCACAACACCTCACGCTGGGGCAGACGAAGACCCTTCATTCTCGTCAGCACGGTATTGGAAATCATTGCTTTCCTGGGTGTGGGCTGGATCGCGGGCAGCATGGATGGCATGATTGGCTACTGGGCACTCTTTGGGGTGATTGTCTTCTCGATGATTTCTTCCAACATCGGGCATGGAGCCGCCCAAGGGCTGATCCCTGACTTGGTGCCACCTTCTCAGCGAGGCAGATACTCAGGCATCAAAGCATTCTTCGAGTTACCCCTACCGCTGATTGTCGTGGCTTTCACGATTTCCAGGATGGTCACTGCGGGTAACCTTTGGGGAGCCATTCTGGCAATGATCGCTGTGTTCGTGGTGGCAACCGTTCTGACAATGATGGTCAGGGAAACACCGCTGAAGCAGCCGGCAAAGCCAATGGACTGGACGGGCATCCTGCGCCTGGTGGCAATGACCGGGCTATTCACAATGGTGATTGTGTTGATTGGAGCCGGAGTGCGCTGGCTTCTGCCGCACCTCCTGGCGCTAAAAGGTTCTTTATCGCTAATACTGATCGGTGTGGTGGGCGTGACAGGAATGCTGCTGGCTGTGGCACTTGGAGTGATCGCCTCAGTGCGAATCAGCCTGGGGAAAGAAGCCGGAAAGCACCCAAGTTTCACCTGGTGGGTGATCAACCGCCTGGCATTTTTGGTTGGAGCAAACAACCTCGCCAGCTTTGTGCTGTATTTTATCCAGGAGCGTTTCCCGGAGCTACAAGGAAGCGCGGCTGCCCAGCCGGCCTCGCTGCTAATGATGGTGGTGGGCGTAGCCATCCTCGTGATCTCGATCCCCTCCGGCTGGCTGACAGATAAGTTTGGCGCCAAACCTTTGCTGCTGGTCAGCGGGCTGCTGGCTACCCTTGGAACGGTTGTGGTGATTCTATCCCACACCATCCCTGTGATGTATATTGGGGGTGTGATGATCGGGCTGGCGACTGGTATATTCTTCTCCTCAAACTGGGCGCTTGGGACATCCATCGTACCCAAAGAAGAAGCTGGACGCTGGCTGGGGATCTCCAACCTGGCCGGAGCAGGCGCTGGCGCTGTGGGAGCATACATCGGCGGTCCGATTGGAGATGGATCTGGCTATGTGCTTTTGATGGGTCTCTACGGGTTCCTGTTCCTCTTTTCAACTCTGGCATTGATCAAGATCAAGCCACAAGCGGAGGTTTAAGCCAGCATCCGTCATCGCGAGGAGCGAAGCGACGTGGCGATCTTAACTCCGACAATGTCATCCTGAGCAACGCGAAGGATCTATTCACTAATAATCAGATTCTTCGTAACAGAGGCTCAGAATGACTGGAATGTCGGCCTGAAACGCACAAGCTGACCTAAGACAGACCATGTAGGGTGGGTTGGCGTCATGGTGTTTTTAACTGCCTGATTCTCTATAAAGCCTACCCACCGACCCACTACAACTACAATTCCCCCACTCCCGTCATCGCGAGGAGCTAAGCGACGTGGCGATCTCAACCTTAGGTCCGAATGACCCTCAACTGTTCACTCCAACACAGTTCCAGGTCGGGTTGCGTACTTCAACCCGACATCCAGGGTACATCTATCCGTCATCGCGAGGAGCGAAGCGACGTGGCGATCTCAACCTTAGGTCCGAATGACCCTCAACTGTTCACTCCAACACAGTTTATGGATAAACCCTAACTCAAATCCAGTTCCTGGGCGGGTTGCGGATTTCAATACGACATTCACATTAACATGTCTCATCCGGAACGGCGCAAGGCCCTTCCCTGCAAATCGAAATACGTTGTCCGGCGAACAATTCGGCTCGCTACGCTAGCAACACTTCTGCCTGGGAACCCTCAGGGGTTTTGGTTATTTCGATCCGGTCAGGGAAGAAGTCCTTGAGCTCTTCAATATGCGTGACGATCAGGATCTTTCGAAAATCCGGGCGAATCAGGTTGATAGCCTCCACCAGGCGCTGGCGGCCCTGCGCGTCCTGGTTGCCAAAGCCCTCATCAATCACCAAAGTCTGCAGTTTGGCACCCGCCCGTTTTGACAGCACGCGCGAAAGTGCCAGGCGAGTCGCAAAATTGATCCTGAAGGCTTCGCCCCCGCTGAAGGTTTCATAATCACGCACAGACCCACCATCACTGATGCTGATATCCAGTGTTTCGCGCTTGTCGCTGCGTTTGGCGTCTTTATATTCGCGCTGGGTGGGGAAGGTAACGCTCATGCTATGGTCTGAAAGCCGGCTGAGGATTTCATTGGCCTGATCTTCCAATTCGGGGATGGCCTGCTCAATCAACATTGCCGGCACGCCGTCTTTGCCAAAGGCTTTCTGAACCTGCTCGAGGTCGCGAATGGTGCGGCGGGTGGTTTCGGCATCCAGCCTGATTGTGGCAAGGTTTTGCTTTTGCTGTTCGATCGTGGCAAGTTGCTGGCGGATGCCTCCAAGGCGCATTTGCACCCTCGACACCGTCAATTTGGCATTGGTAAGGGCAGTCTGGGTCTGGCTGATATCCGGCAAACCCGCCTGGGCTGCCGCCAGTTCCGCAGCTTTGGAGTCATACTCAGCTTGCAGCTGATCCTTTTCAACTTCCGCCGCCTTAATGTTTGCGCTCAGGTCTGCCAAACCTGCCTGCAGTTCTTCGACAGCGCTTTTAGCCGTCTGCAGACGGTTATAGGCATCCACCGCGGGGCGTGCTGCTGCTTCTTTTGCCTTGAGCTGTTGATGAGCGCGGGCATCATAACCCAGTTCTGCCAACCGTGCTTCCACTTCGGTGATTTTTACGCGCACCTCGGGAAGAAAATCATCTGCCTTGAGCGAGCCCTCAGCTTTTGCGAGGTTGCGGGCTCCTTCTGCCTGCCAGGCTTGCTCTGCTTTCTGAATTTCCTGCAGGCGCAGGTCGAGCTTGGCAATCTCGTTCTGGTACTGCACCAATTCAGACTTGTTCTTCTCAAGGTTGCGGCGTGCCTGGCGCAGGGCCGCTTCTTCCGCTTCAGCCCCTTCAACCGCTTTCTTATTGGCGCGGTGCTGGTCGCCAAGGGCAGTGCCTTTGGCTGTCAATTCAGCGCTGAGCTCCGCGCGATGCTCCGCCGTGAGCGGCTGCCCGCAGAGGGGGCAGGCAGCATCAGCAACCTGCGCCAGCTGTTCGATGCGTTCGCGCAGGTCGTCCATGCGTGCCCGCAGCTCGCCATTTTCCTGGTTGAGAGCTTTCTTTTTGGTGTCAAGGGCTGTCAGCAAACTTTCCAGGTCAGCCGCGTTATTGATTTCCTGGGTCAGGGTGGAAACCATCTGCCCGATATCCAGGCGCTGCTGCTCCAGGGCGCGGGCGTCTACTGCCGACTGGCGGATGCGGGCTTCTTCCTGGCGGAGGTGCTCAGCGGTCGTGCTAAGGCGCTGCTTTTCCACCTCAAGCTGTTGACGATGAGCTTTAAGTTCACTCTCGATCGGGCGAAATTCCTCCGCCTGGGTTTCCGCCTGGCGCAGGCGCTCAAGCAGCCGGTTGTAAGCATCATAAGAGGATTTGATTTCTTCGGCATGTGCAATCGTGTTCTGGTGCAATTGTAGGCGCGCCAGGCGTTCAGATTTTTGGCGCTCGAAGCCCTCGATGCGGTTTTGGGCGGCCGTCAATTGGCTGCTAAGCGCCCCAACAGTCTGCTGCTGCGCCTCCAGTTTTTCTTTTTGCGCCAGTTGCTGCTGGTAGCGCGCCGTTTGCAGCTCCACCTCCCCCGAAGCCGCCTTCAGCTCTTGCTCCGCGGCTTGATATTCTGCCCGTTTGAGCGCTTCCTGGTCGAGTTCTGCCTGGATCTCAGCCAACTTGCGCTCCTGGACGTCCAGGTCGGTTTTCGCGTCGCGGATGCGGGTTTTTGCAAATTCCTGGTAGACGTCCCACTGGTCAAGCCCGAGGATGCTTGAGAGGATTTTCTTTCGGTCAGCCGGACGCTGCGTGGCAAAGGAATCAGCTTTGCCCTGCAAAAAGAAGGCGGCATTTACGAAAGTCTCATAATCCAGCCGCAATGTGCTTTCAATCTTCGCTTGGGTGGCGCGCATGGTCGACTCTGTCAGGATTTTCCAAGTGCCCTGCTCTCCACCGGCAGGATTAAAAATCAAAAAATCGAGCTGGCTGCCTTTGCCGCGCGTGATGCTGCGCACAATTCGATAGGTTTGGGACTCGTATTCAAAGTCCAGCTCCACTTCCGCTTTTTGGGAGCCGGTGTTGATGATAGCCTCATCGCGCCGGCGGGCTTCGCCGTAAAGAGTGTAAGTAATGGCATCCAGCAGGGAGGATTTCCCTGCGCCATTGGGACCAGATATGCACGCCAGGTCAAAGCCCGCGAAGTCGATCTCAACAGTATTGCGGTAGGATGTGAAGCCTGTGACGCGCAGTTTAATCGGTATCATCGTCACCAAACCCTAAGAGCTTATTGTAATCCGCGGTGGTGGCTGGCTTCAGCGGCTCATCTTTTTGCAGTTCCTGCCAGAATTTTTCATCATAGCGCCGTGAACGGATGGGTATCGGCATGGGCACCCCCCAACCGAGCATCAGGACCTCTTCTTTGGGCTGAAGCTTGGCAAGCATGCCGCGCAGGGCGCTTCTTCCCGCCAGACCGCTGAGCACCGCGTTGATATCATCCTCATCCCCAAGAGCGCCGGAGATGCGCGTGCCAAGCTGCGACATAACCTCGTCGTAAATCTGCGAAGGACGCTGGTCGATGATCAGCAGGGTCACGTAATACTTGCGCATTTCGCGCGCGATAGTGCTGAAAATGGTTTGCGAAGCCATTTCTCGGTTGAGCAGCTTGTGGGCTTCCTCAACCACCACCACCAGCGGACGGGGTTCCTTCTTTTTATCCTTATGATATTGGCTGGTGGCAGCTTCCCAGGTGTCCCGGATTTTGCGGGTGATCAAATTGGTGACCAGCAGGTAGTCGAGCTCAGAATCGTAGCGACCAAACGAGAGGATCACGTGCCGCCCTTTCTGGAGGCTGTCAATGATCTCTGCCAGGCCGTTGCTCGCGGGGCTGTCCACCAGGTAGGGGCGGTTCATCAGGCGGTTGAGCTTGCTGCGCAAGCTTTCGGCCGCCATCACATTCACACCCGCCTCGTTTGCCCACGCTTCCACGCTGTCTGCCGCGGCACGGCGCTTGCCGTCCTCATCTTCTTCGGTGGCTTTTCCGCGCATGTGCATGAATTCCGTGAACCAATCATCCCCAAAACTGGTCTGCAAGGCATCCAGCGTGGCAGCGGTAGTTTCCTTGAGGTTGAGGGTCTGGCTGAGCTGCAAGACATCTTCCGGGGTGATATCCTTATGCGCAATTTCAAGCTGGAAATCCGCGTTCATAGACCCAAAATCCGTCCCTGCCCCCAGGCCCACCAACCTTACGCGTGCCTTGAACTTTTCCTTGAGCCCAATCACCGGCTGGTTCGTGTCGGATGACCTGCTTGAGGGACCGTACTCGTTGTGCATGTCAAAAATCAGGGCGGACGCATTGTTGGCATGGATCATACCGGCCAGGATCATGCGCGCCAGGAAGGACTTGCCCGAGCCGGTCGTGCCAAAAATTCCCGAAGATCGCTGAACGAACTTTTCAAGGTCCAGGCAAACCGCGTGCCCCTGTTCGCGCGTCTCGCCAACACGGAAGATAGTCTTGCCGTCTTCCCTGCCAAATATCTGGGCGATGTCTTCGGCATTTGCCAGTTTGACCGGCGCATGGTGTTCGGGCACAGTTTTCACCGTAATGGGTGTGCTCTTTTCAGGTCGGTTTTGCGCCCAGGCGGCATACTCCGGGCTGGCCGGGTCCGGACCGCGGTCGAGCATCAGGGCGGGCATGACCGCCAGGTTGGTGTAGAGCGTGTTCTGGTTGAGGTACTGCCCCAGGCGCGGGCTGAAGCGTTCGCTGTTGAGCTGGCTGGCATAGTTGGGATCGATGGCTGCCAGCTGGAGGTCCGTCACCAGCCCATAAAAGCGCAGAGTGCCGCTGTCCATCACCACAAAAGCCCCTTCCTGGACCGTTTGCGCCGGCACAGTCAGCTTCACCTGCAGGTTGGCTTCAAGACCGCCGCCGGTTACAAAGCCGATGGGCGGGTTGTCATTGCTGAAATCTGCTTTTTGTTCCATCATGCCTTACTCCAATTCTGAAAGCGCGTCCAAGACCTGGGTCAGGCGCGGGTAGTCATCTCTTAGCAAGACGATCAATCTCTGGCAGGCTGCCTCGTACCAGTCGGGGTTGCCGAGCGAATCCTGCACGCGGCGTGCCTGGCTGAGGTGCGCCACAAGCAGCTCTTCAACCGGCTGGTCAACCAGGCGCAGGATGTGGCGCAGGTAGGAATAGCCGTGGCTGGTGAAGCGCGCCACCTCGCTCGAGTCGCACAGGAAGAGTTGGTCCAGGCTGAGCGGTGGACGGGGCGGCAAGTGGTGGTGGATCTCGCCATCGCTGCCATAGCCAATCGTCAGTACGTGGATCTCAACCGGCAGATTGCGGTTGTAGCGGTTGTCGGCGGTGTATTCCCCCGGGATACTCACCCCCGAAACCAGCTGGCGCACGAGCCCATCATCGTTGATGCTGATGTTGGTGATCAGCCCATAGACATCGGTCTGATCTTCGAGCGAAGCTCTAACCAGCGAGCCAAAAGCCGGGGTTTCCAGCTCCCTAACGCGGCAACCTGCCACAAACTGGCTGTTGTCGGCGCGCAGGAGCTTGCCAATTGGGATCGAACGGGACGAATCGCTCATGAGAGTCCTTTCAGGTAGTCTTTATTTGAACGTTGTTGGTGGGCGCGAATCTGGGGATCAAGTTGGCTCTGGAGGATAACTTCGACCTCATCGGCTTCAATCCGCCTGACAATTGCCAGCTCATGGGAACGATGCAGCAGGTAGGGGTAAGGGTGAGAATCGAGCACCTGGGCTTCCTTGTAGATGACCGCGTGCAGCTTGTCCACCAGGCCGGGCACTTCGCTGACCCACAGTGGGAATTCCACCCGGGCCAGGCAGGGCTCCTCTTCACCACTGCTGACATTCAGGTAAAAGAATGCCACCGGCATGCTGTTGGCGGGTTTGCGGGCATTGCGAGTGATAGCTTCGAAGATCGCCGAGCGTTCGCCTGGCTGCTGCAGAATATCCTGCAAAATAAAGCGGTCGCTCAGGTTGAGTTCACGATTGTTGGATTCGAGCGGCAGGCCTTTGCGCTTACACTCAAAAATCGCCAGCATCCGGCTGAGCATGGCGGAGCCAGGCTTGTCGATGTAACCTGCGGTCACCACACCGCGTTGCCGCAGGTCCTGGTCGATTTCGAAAACCTCTGTCTGCACCTGTTGACCCCGGTCACCCTGGATGGTTGAACGGTAAAAGACGTCCAGCGGACCATCGGTAAGGGTGATGATTGGCTCGAGGTCATCCGGCGAGACTGCCTGGCGGATCAGTTTGCGTTCTGCCAAATCGCGCAGGAGCGCCACCTCATCCTCGCCAATCAAAGTCCCCTCAAGGCTCAGGATTTGGTCCATAGCGAGCAATTCAGTTTCCACCCGGATCTCAGGCGCTTCCCCGCTGCCAATGTGCGCCTTGATCAGGCCGACGTTCACCACGCCAAATTGCAAGGCGCGATGCCGGCTGGGAACAATCTGCGAGCCATCAGCCGCAATCAGGGTGTAGCTTTCGGGGGCTTGAGGCATCGGGCGGTGGGTCAGGATCGGCTCGCTGGTCGGTTTTGCCAGGTAGAGGTTGGTCAGCTGTTGTTCAGCCTCCTCAATTGCCTGGCGCAGCAGGTCAGGATCAGACGCGGCATCAGCCAACAGACCTTTTAGCGTCTCAAATCTGGCAGCCTGTTCGGCCTGCCAGGCAGCGTATTGGGCTGCAAACTGACCTTGTTTTTGTTCTAACTGAGCATAATTTAGCGGCATAGTCTCCTTATGGGCAGTGCGTTTCCTTATTATATCCAAGCCGGGGAAGCAAAATGGAACAAAAGACGCCGATCCGACGTTTTAAGCACAGATTGATAGAAATCTAAGGAGAAAAAAATGAAAAAGAAAAACGTAATTACATTTATTGCTTTGCTGTTAGTCGCCACTATTGGTCTCTCAGCTTGCACTATGTTGCCCGTTCAGCCAGCTGACGCAACAAACACATCCCCCCAATCTGTCACGGCTCCACTTCGCACCATGAGTGTGACCGGAACCGGCAAAATCCTGCTGGTGCCAGATTTGGCTTACATCAACATTGGTGTTCGCAGTGAGGCAGAGGATGTTTCTTCCGCTCTGGCAGCCAATAACACCCAGGCAACCGCCATCACGGACGCGCTGAAAGCGATGGGCGTTGATGAAAAAGATCTGCAAACCGCCAACTTCAATGTCTATTCCATGCAGCAGTACGACCAGATGGGTCAACCCAGCTATGTCAACTATGCGGTTGAAAACACCCTCTATGTGACAGTGCGCGACCTGACCAAACTGAGCCAGGTGCTGGATGCCGCCTTGAGTGCTGGCGCCAACCAGATCTACGGTATTAACTTCGACCTCGCAGACCGCCAGGGCGCCCTGAGCCAGGCAAGAGACCTTGCCATCAAGGACGCTGAAGCAAAAGCCGCGGCAACTGCTGCCACAGCCGGTGTCACATTGGGACAAATTCAGAGCATCAATGTGTCCAACACCTCTTACGTGCAGCCCTACTCAGGCTACGGCATGGGTGGCGGAGCGGCAATGGATGCTTACTCTTCTGTGCCTGTTTCAGCAGGACAGATCGTAGTCACCTTTGACGCCAACCTGGTCTACGTGATCGAGTAAACGTCCTCGCTTTTTGCTCCCAACAAAATGCATCCAATCATCACCCCGGAAAGATACTTTTCCGGGGTGAATTTTTGTGAATCTTTAGATACTTTATTGAGTGGCATACGGTGGGCATGATAAAATGACGTATCACTTATTACAGACCGATAAGCGGCAGGAAGAATTCAACCCATCCAGCAGGCGAAAGCCTGATGAAGAAGAGGAGACCTTATGAGCATTCATCCACTGGCAGGCAAACCTGCACCGATCGAATCACTGACCAACATACCTCGTTTAATTTCAGCCTATTACACCCAGCATCCCGAGCCTGGCAATCCAGCCCAGGCGGTTGCTTTTGGCACCTCAGGGCATCGCGGCAGTTCGCTGAACGGCAGTTTCAACGATGACCACGTGGCTGCCATCAGCCAGGCGATCTACGAATATCGCCGTGGCGAGGGTATCACCGGACCACTTTTCATGGGGATGGACTCTCATGGTCTCTCTGAACCGGCGCTTTATACCGCTATCGAGGTCTTTGCAGGTAACGGCATGGAGATCCATATCCATCAGGGTCATCAATACACCCCCACACCGGTCATCTCCCATGCCATTCTGACTTGGAACGCCAGCCACCAGGGCGTGCAGGCGGACGGGGTGGTCATTTCCCCTTCGCACAACCCGCCCGAAGACGGTGGTTTCAAGTACAACCCGCCCAACGGCGGTCCGGCTGACACGGTCACCACCAAGTGGATCCAGAACCGGGCCAACGAGATCATCACCAACGATATGTTGGATGTACGCCGGATGCCGCTCAACAAGGCCATGGCAGCCGACACAACCAAACAAATCGACCTGCTGAATCCTTATCTAAAAGACCTCATCAACGTCGTTGATATGCAAGCGATCGCGGACTCCGGCATTCACATCGGCGTTGATCCGCTGGGCGGCTCGGGCATTGCCTATTGGGAACCGATGGCTGAGATGTATGGGCTGAACCTGGATGTGGTTAACATGCGCGTTGACCCGACCTTTTCCTTCATGACCCTGGACAGAGATGGCAAGATCCGCATGGATTGCTCCTCCCCCTACGCGATGGCCAGCCTGGTTGCCATGAAAGATGATTTTGACATCTCCTTTGGTAATGATGTCGATTACGACCGACATGGCATCGTCACCCCCAGTGTGGGGCTGATGAATCCCAACCACTACCTGAGCGTGGCAATTTGGTACTTGTTCCAGCACCGTCCGGGCTGGCAGGCTGAGGCTGCAGTTGGAAAAACGCTCGTTTCCAGTTCAATTATCGACAAAGTGGTCAAAAAAATCGGACGCCAACTTTGCGAAGTACCGGTTGGCTTCAAGTGGTTTGTGCCCGGACTGCTGGATGGCAGCATTGGCTTCGGTGGGGAGGAAAGCGCTGGCGCTTCGTTCCTGCGCAAGAACGGCGAGACATGGACGACCGACAAGGACGGGATCATTCTCGATCTGCTGGCGGCGGAAATGCTGGCTGTAACCGGCAAGGATCCGGGTCTGCTCTACCAGGCGCTGGAAGCGGAATTGGGCGGAAGTTTCTATGCCCGCCAGGACGCGCCCGCGAACGCCAGACAGAAATCGATTCTGAGCAACCTTTCGCCGGATTTGGTGAAAGCCGAGATGATGGCGGGCGATCCGATTTTGGATAAGCTCACCGCCGCCACCTGTAATCATGCTCCGATTGGCGGACTGAAGGTGACCACTGAGAATGGCTGGTTCGCCGCCAGACCTTCGGGAACGGAAGATATTTACAAGATTTACGCCGAGAGTCTCAAGAGCGCCGGGCACCTGGCCCAAATCCAAAAGGAAGCCCGCGAGATCGTCGACGCAGCGTTGGGACAGGGATAAGGTAATTGAGTGGAAACAAAAAAGGAGTTGGCTTGACAGTCAACTCCTTTTGATTGAATATCAGGGGCACTGTCTGATGTTTTGTTGTCAACGTTCTTAACTATCTGCATTATAGCAGCAATTTTAATTATTACTAATAATTTCGGGTGGATTGTTTTTTTATAAATCCCTTTCATGTACCGGGTCACCACATTGGTTGACCCCTACATAATGAGCACCACCATAGGGTTGACGTCCGTGCGAAGCCTCCCCTTGTGGGATGCGTCAACCTCGAACCTAAGGAAAAGGCAGTCCTTTTCCCTACGGGGTTGGCAATCTTATGAGGTTCTTGTAGGGTCGATGGCCTGCCTGGGAGGTTTGGGAAACCTGACGGTCAAAGACCTCGCTCGATCTGGAGACCGGCGAGAACAATTACTGGTATGGGCAAACCCCCGTGTCTGTCCGGGTCAAACAAAAATGGGCTCGGGCGACGCGGGCGTCTCCCCTACATGTGATTACAAACCAAAAATGATGAAAAAATAATACCCCACTGCCATCGCCCAGAGCATCGAATCCAATCGGTCGAGCACGCCGCCGTGACCCGGGATCAGGCTGCCGGTGTCCTTCACCGCCAGCGAGCGCTTGATCAGGCTCATGAGCGTGTCGCCAAAAAACGCCAAAGGACCCAATATCAACCCCAAACCCGCCCCATTCAGCATCCCCAACTCCGGCAAGGGTTTGCGCAAGATCCAGCCAATCAATACCCCCGAAAGCAATCCCACCAGCGTGCCGCCGATCAACCCTTCAAGCGTCTTTTTCGGGCTGAGCCTGGGCAGAATATTGCGCTTTCCAAATCGTGTGCCTATCAAATACGCTCCGGCATCCACCAGCCAAACCAGCGCGATCGTTACCAGCAGCCACAGGTTGCCATGCGGCTGGCTCTGATTGAGCGAAATGCCGTACGCCCCCAGGACGCCAATAAAGAACACGCCAAAAACCTGCAGTCCCAGGCTGATGAAGGCTTTGTCATCCCCGTGCTCATACTGCCACAGGCTGTAACTCCCCAACACCACCAGGATCAGCGTCCAGGCCAGGGGCTCCAGCCAGGCAGTTGCGAACATGCTCAGCAAAACCAGCGCGCCAATGGCGCTCATTATCAAGGGATAAGCAACTTTGTAGCCTGAGTTTTGGAGCATGCGGGAATACTCAAAACCCGCAAATGCCAGTACGAGGAGCAGAAATAAATTGAATGCAATCCCCCCAAGCCATACCAGACCCAAGAACAGGGGCACAAAAATCATGGCCGAGAGTGCCCGCTGACGCAGCATTACTTTTGGCTCAGTCCGCCAAAGCGACGTTCGCGTTTGGAGAAATCTTCAAGGATCTCTGCCAGGGTAGCTTCGTCGAAATCCGGCCATAACACTTCCGGAAAAGCCCATTCACTGTAAACGCTCTGCCAGGTGAGGAAATTGCTGGTGCGAAATTCGCCTGAAGTGCGGATGATCAGGTCGGGGTCCGGGATGCTAACAGTAAACATGTGATCGGACAGAGTTTGCTGGGTTATCTCCTCAGCGGGAATGCCTGCCGCCACGATTTTCCTGACGGCGGTAAGGATCTCGTCACGTCCGCCATAACTGAGAGCCAGGATAACGTCAATGCGGGTGTTGTTTTTCGTCAGTTCGATCGCGTTCTCGATTTTTTGACGTAATTGAGGCTCGAGATGTTCAAGATGACCGATGTGAAGCAGACGCGCGCCTTCCTTATGCAGTTCCGGGGTTTCTGTTTCGATGAATTCACCCAGAAGACCCATCAGACCGCGGACCTCTTCTTCAGGCCGGCGCCAGTTTTCAGTGGAGAAGGCATAGAAAGTCAGATGTTTGATGCCGGCATTGGCAGCAGCACGAATGATGCGCCGCAAGTTTCTTGTTCCGGCACGGTGCCCGGCCAGGCGCGGCAAACCGCGCGCTTTTGCCCAGCGACCGTTCCCATCCATGATGATGCCGACATGTTCCGGCACGCGTCTGGTTGTTTCGGACATATTAGAATTCCATGATCTCTTTTTCTTTACTGTCGCCGATAACGTCCACCTCATCTACCATTTCGTCAGTCAGATCCTGCAGGTCCGATTCTCCTCTTTTGAGTTCGTCCTCGGAGATCATTTTCTCCTTTTCGAACTCACGCATGTCTTTCAGGCTGTCACGGCGGATGTTGCGGATGGCAACACGGCAATCCTCAAGGCGTGAATTGACCATTTTAACCAGGTCGCGCCTGCGCTCTTCTGTGAGGGGCGGCAGGTTGAGGCGGATCACCTTGCCATCACTGTTGGGCGTGAGCCCCAGATCCGAAGCCTGAATGGCGCGCTCGATCGCTTTGAGCGATGAGCCATCAAAAGGACGGATAAGCAGCTGACGTGATTCGGGCACACTGATGGTGGCGAGTTGAATCAAGGAGAGGCTGGAGCCATAATACTCAACCTGCAGTCTTTCAACCAGCGCGGGTGAGGCCCGGCCGGTTCGGATCGCCATCAGATCATCTTCCAACACGTCCAGAGCGCCTCGCATGCGCTGTTTGGACTCTCTTAACAATTCATCAATCATACCTGCCTCCTCCAGTGTTTTTACGAAGCTTAAGCATAACCTATTTTATCCAAAGTTGGGAAAAGCATAGAGCCTGGGTCTCGCCTCTCGTGCAATGAGAAAAATTGGTCGTAGGGCGAGGTTGAGGGCACCGCCAGCGTTTTGATGAACGAACCTATTGTGCCCTCAACCCGCCGACAACGATAATTTGGGTAACAA
>DIWN01000065.1:15336-15776 GCA_002423495.1 Anaerolineaceae bacterium UBA6105
CCCTTTGAAACCTCGGCAACCAACCTAGTGTATGGTGCCAACTCCGGCAGACAATCTGGAAGATGAGAGGCTAAAGCATACCAAGCGGAATGCCCCTCACTTGCAGGGGCATTTTTTTTCGTAACCTGAGGAGGTTAACAATATGACGACAACTTTTATGCAATCACCCAAATACCTGTTCACATCCGAATCGGTCACTGAAGGTCACCCAGACAAAATGTGCGACCAGATCAGCGACGCGATCCTGGATGCCATGATCAAGGAAGACAAAGCCAGCCGGGTAGCCTGCGAAACTGCCATCAAGACCGGCTTTGTTCTGACCTATGGCGAAGTTACCACCAAGACCTATGTTGACATTGACGCGCTCGTGCGCGAAGTGGTAAACGGCATCGGCTATGATCGCGGCAAGAAGGGCTTCGACGGCACCACCTGCGGCGTGC
>DIWN01000095.1 GCA_002423495.1 Anaerolineaceae bacterium UBA6105
AATATTACGAAGCCATGTGGGGCGGTTTTGATGACGATAGCATCATTACAGAGGTTAAAAAGATTGACGATCTCAATATTGAATTTGTGCTGAGTTCGCCGATGGCTCCCTTCCTGGCTAATTTGGCCATGGATATGTTCGCGATTTCGAGTCCTGCTGCAATTGAAGCAGCTGGGGAAGCATATGGCACACCCAATGGCGGATGCGTAGGTACTGGACCCTACAAGTTTGTTTCATGGCAGGAAGGTACCGAGATCGTACTGGTTGCGAATGAAGATTACTGGGGCGAGCCGGCAAAGGTCAAGAATGTTATCATCCGGGTCATCCCTGATGATTCAGCCCGCTTCCTGGCACTACAGGCTGGCGACATTGATGCATTGGAACAGGCTGTTGTTGAAGACCTTACGACTGCTGAAGCAGATCCCAATTTACAGATTCTGACCCGCCCTGCGCTAAATACCAGCTATATTGCTTTCAATTTTAAGATTCTGGAATTTCAGGATGTTCGCGTTCGAGAGGCTATTGCGCATGCAATTGATAAGGAAGGCCTGATTTCTAACTTCTTTGGAAAGTATGGAGCCGTTGCTACAAACTTCCTGCCCCCCTTATTGCTCGGTCACAATCCGGATATTCAGGACTGGACCTATAATCCAGAACTTTCCAAATCCTTACTGGCTGACGCAGGATTCCCGGATGGTTTAAAAGAGGTGACAGTGGCTGAGGATGTTACGGATGCAGATGGCAACGTACTCTACACCGCTGGCGAGAAAATTCCGCTGCGTCTGTACTACATGCCTGTAACTCGCTTCTACTTCCCGGCTGCGAAAGAGATCGGCGAAGGTATGGCTGCTAACCTCAATGCTGCAGGCTTCAATGCTGAACTCTACCTTGAAGGCGATTGGCCAACTTATCTTGGCGGCCGCAGAAATGGCACCCTGATGGGTCTCTACATGTTAGGGTGGGGCGGCGATAATGGTGATCCTGATAACTTCCTGGGTTACTTCTTTAACTCTGGCGCTGAACCCATTAAACAAGAAGGTTGGTATCAAAATGCTGAGCTTGCAGCGATCCTGCAGGAAGCTGTTACTCTGCCAGATCCAGAAGCACGGGCTGCGCTCTATCGCCAGGCTGAGCAAATGCTGCATGATGATGTGGCCAGAATTTGGTTAGGACATAACAATACACCTCTGATTATTTCCACTGCGGTCCAGGGCTATACACCACAACCTGTAGGCGCGGAGAATTTCGAGCATGTATATTTCTCAAACTAAGATAGCACCAAAGTAGGCGCTTTCCAGTTTTGAAGAACCATTAAACTCGGGGGGCGGTTCAATTACCGCCCCCCGAATGTAAAGTTGAAGCGAGGTCATATTGGGCCGCTATATCCTTCGCAGGTTAATTTCTGTAATTCCAACGCTCATCGGCGTCACATTGGTAATTTTCCTTTTTCAAAGGCTGATACCAGGTGACCCTGCAGTAGCGATGTTGGGAGAGCACGCCACTGCCGAAAACGTCGCCCGGATCAGGGAGCAATTTGGGCTGGATAAACCAGCTTTTTTGGATCGCGATGCATTAGCAGAAGGCGATCTTCCTGGATTTTTTGACAGTCAGTATGTGAGCTACTTTGGGCGTTTACTGCAGTTTGATTTGGGAGATTCCATTCATCGCCGAATTCCAATTGCCGAAACATTAGAGGAGCGTTTCCCTGCCACAGTAGAATTGGCTCTGCTTGCGATGGGTCTTTCGTTAATAATCGGCATACCCATTGGAATTTTGTCAGCCGCAAGACGAAACTCAATCCTGGATGGAACGACCATGGTGGGATCTTTGGTTGGTGTTTCGGTGCCAATATTCTGGCTGGGTATCATGGAGATTATGCTTTTTGCCGTGATCCTCAAATGGCTGCCTTCCGGTGGCCGGCTTTCAAGTGGCGTTGCAATTGAACCAATTACCAATTTGCTCTTATTGGACAGCCTGTTGACAGGCAATTGGGCTGGATTTACGGATGCACTAAAGCACATTATTATGCCAGCGGTATCTCTTGCAACCATTCCAACCGCGATCATCACCAGAATGACTCGCTCGAGCATGTTGGATGTGCTGCAGGAAGATTACATCCGAACTGCTTCCGCAAAAGGTCTGGCGGAAAGGGTTGTTCTTTTTAGACACGCGCTAAAGAATGCCTTTTTGCCTGTGATAACCATTATTGGCATACAAGTTGGATCCCTTTTGGCCGGCGCCGTCCTTACTGAAACAATCTTCTCGTGGCCGGGTATTGGCAAATGGGTATACGACTCAATTCTTGGTCGTGATTACCCAATTGTTCAGGGTGTCACATTACTGATAGCTATCATTTTTATGCTTGTAAATTTATTAGTGGATCTTTCTTATGCAATGCTTGATCCGCGGATTTCTTACGAATGAGGTCAATGATGACAGAGACAACTCCTGTTTTGGATGACCTTACAGATTTCGCAGTACGTGAACACAGGTCATTGTGGTTGGATGCCTGGAGGCGCTTAATCTCAAACCGCACTGCAATGATAGGTCTAATTGTTGTAACCATTTTTGTGCTTTCTGCGGTTGGTGCCCACTTCTTTTGGCAATATGATGCCAAAATGGATCTCGATTATGGTGCAAAATTGGTAGCTCCAGTTTTACGGGTTTCTGAGGAGTTCCCGGAAATTCACATATTTGGCACTGATAAATTGGGTAGAGACATTTTTCGACGCGTAGTACACGGCGGATGGAACTCACTGAGAGTTGGGCTGGTGGCCGTCAGTATATCTCTGGCAATAGGCGGAAATCTCGGTCTTTTTGCAGGCTTTTTTGAAAGCGCGGATTTAAATCGTTTTGAAAAGACATTGTTGATGGCTGGAATTGGGCTGAGTCTGGGAGCATTACCAGCCTGGATAGCCAGGCAACCCTTTCAGAGCCTTTTATTTGGCTTATTAGGAATTGTTTCCGTGTCAACCCCATCATTCCTGGCAGACAAATCCAAATTGCGCCGGCTTTTATTCGGGATTTTTGGAATGCTTGTTGGCGCAATTTTCGGATTCATAGTGGGACCCATGGTCGCATTAGTCTGCGGAGTAATTGGTCTGGGGATCGGACTTCTGCTTGCAAAACCGGTTAGTGGAAAAGTGTTTTCAAACATCGTAATGCGGATTATGGATATTATTCTTTCTTTCCCCAGCTATCTACTGGCCATTGCGATTGTTGCTTTTCTTGGTCCGGGTTTGGAGAAGGGCATGATCGCCATTGGGGTGGTTGGCATCCCCATCTATGCACGCCTGGCACGTTCAGCGGTCTTATCTGTCACTCAAAAAGAATACGTTCTGGCAGCCCAGTCGGTTGGAGAAGGGCATGGTCGGATCCTATTCAAACACATCGTACCAAACATCCTTTCTCCAATTATTGTTCAGGCTACAATGGGCCTGGCAAATGCGATTCTTTCCGCTGCTGCGCTTGGCTTTTTAGGGTTGGGCGCTATTCCACCTGAGCCTGAATGGGGAGCCATGTTAGGGGATAGTTACAAATATTTATCCAGCGGAGCCTGGTGGGCGGTGCTTTTCCCGGGTCTGGCTATCATGTTCAGTGTGCTGGGTTTCAATCTTTTGGGTGATGGTCTGCGCGATGCCCTTGATCCTAAAATGCGTGTCTGAGTAATGGAAATATTATGAAACCATTAATGGAAATCAAGAATCTAACAACTCGCTTTCACACCCAGGATGGAACCGTAAATGCGGTAAACGGCATTTCTTACTCTCTTGACCAAGGTGAAATTTTGGGCGTTGTTGGAGAAAGCGGCTGCGGTAAAAGCGTGCATGCTTTGTCTATTATGCGCTTGATCCAAATTCCGCCGGGTGAAATTGCGGCGGGTGAGGTAATTTTTGATGACAGGGATCTCTTGAAGCTCTCCGATAAAGATATGCGGTCAGTGCGCGGTCATGAGATTGCGATGGTCTTTCAGGACCCTATGTCTTCGCTAAACCCTGTTTATACAGTTGGTTTTCAGATTTCTGAAGCGCTGATTCTGCACAAAAATATGAATAAACGTCAGGCTAAGGAAAGGACTATTGAGCTCCTCAATCTGGTCGGAATTCCTGAAGCACGGAAACGCTTTGATAATTTTCCGCACCAATTCTCTGGTGGTATGCGTCAAAGAGCGATGATTGCTATGGCGCTTTCGTGTGAGCCTAAACTTCTGATTGCGGATGAACCAACCACTGCTCTGGATGTGACCATCCAGGCCCAAATTATTAATCTTGTAATCAAGTTGCAGCAAGAGTTGGGCATGTCGGTCATGTGGATCACTCACGACCTTGGTATTGTGGCGGAGATGGTTCACCGTATCAATGTAATGTATGCAGGATCAATCATCGAGCGAGGTTTTGTGGATGACATTTACAACCACACCTTGCATCCATACACCATGGGCTTACTAGGTTCGCTCCCAAGCATTGACGAGGCACCAGGCACAAAATTGATTTCCATTCCTGGTCTTCCGCCCGATTTAGTGGATTTGCCATCCGGCTGTCCATTTTTTGCCCGCTGCACTTACCGTGAGGAGAGGTGCGCGAAAGAACAACCGGTATTGGAAAATGGACTAGAAGAAGGTCATAGTGTCGCCTGTTGGCGTTGGCGCGAAATTCAGAAAATGGGTGTTTCATGAACATGGAAAAAAAGGTACTCCTTCAGGTAAAGAACCTAAAGAAATACTTTCCCGTATCAAAGGGATTATTCACCAACCGACAGGTGCGTTTTGTCAAAGCGGTGGATAATGTGAGTTTTGATGTGTATGATGGTGAAACTCTGGGTCTTGTGGGAGAAACAGGGTGTGGAAAAACCACGGTTGCCCGTACAATTTTGCAGCTCTATCACCCAACTTCGGGTCAGATTATTTTTGATGGTGTTGATCTGACCAGTCTACCCGAGAGCGATTTACGCAAAATGCGACGGCGGATGCAAATGATTTTTCAGGATCCTTACGCTTCTCTTAATCCTCGCATGACTGTTGGTTCGATCATTTCAGCCCCTTTGGATGTTCATACAGATCTCAATCGATCTGAAAAACAGGAAAAAGTTCAGGATTTACTCAAATTAGTTGGTCTCAATCCAGACTTCGTAAATCGGTATCCCCATGAATTTTCTGGCGGTCAACGTCAGCGCATTGGGATTGCGCGCGCATTGGCGCTAAGCCCTGACCTGGTTCTTTGTGACGAGCCTATTTCGTCTTTGGATGTGAGCATTCAGGCTCAAGTGGTCAACCTTCTGGAAGAACTTCAAGATAGATTAGGTTTGACCTACATCTTTGTGGCGCATGACCTCAGTATGGTCCGGCACATCAGCGATCGAATGGTTGTCATGTACCTGGGCAAAGTGATGGAATTGGCTGACCGCAATGAGATTTATCTGAACCCCCGGCATCCATACACCAAGGCCTTGATGTCTGCTGTGCCTATTCCGAATCCACGCAAAGCGCGGGATCGCCAGCGGATTATCCTCCAGGGAGACATTCCAAGCCCTCTGAATCCCCCGCAAGGCTGTAATTTCAACACACGCTGCCCATTGGCTCAGGACATTTGTTTCAAAGAAGACCCTGAATACCGGGAAATTGAGCCGAACCATTTTGTTGCCTGCCATTTTGCTTAAAACTGGCTTGGATTTTCTACTTAGGAGAGTATGACGCAGCATAATGAGGGTCTTTTTTCGTGGGAGACAATCCAGCTTCAGCTGAGGATTCCTTTCAGGCTTTCTTACGGGGCAAGTGAGCAGCGCCAGGCACATTGGATCAGGATGCGAGGGGATGAAGGCTGGGGGGAAGGGACTATTCCGCCATATTACAACATCAGTCGCCAGTCCATGCTGGATTATTGGCAGAAACAATCAGAACGATTGGATCCTTTGCCAGAGAGATTTGATGAAATCAGAGATTGGCTTGATCCAAATGGGCCAGCTCCAGCCAGGGCGGCAATCGACCTTGCTTTATATGATTACATCAGCTGCAAACAAGGCTTGCCACTTTACGCGGCCATGGGCTTAAAGCGTCCAGCACCCAAACCCAGTAGTTTTACTATCTCAGTGGATACTCCCCAGGCTATGGTCGCTGAAGCACTGAGGGTGGACAAGTTTCCTGTCATTAAACTCAAACTCGCAGGCGATGCTCAGGATATGGATCGTCTGGAAGCAGTTCGCGCAGCCAGACCTGGTGCCCGTTTATTGGTTGACGCGAATGCAGGTTGGTCTCAGGAGCAGGCTCGGGACTATCTAAAACATCTTGAACGCTTAAATGTGGAATTGTTGGAGCAACCCCTGGGCGTTTCTGAATTGGAAGCTATGGGCGACCTGCAATCTCTGACCAGCATTCCAATTGTCGCGGATGAGTCTGTGCGCACTTTGCAAGATGTTGAAGTATTGCAGGAAGCTGGGGTAAGAGGGATCAATATAAAACTGATGAAAGTGGGCGGCTTAACACCAGCTCTGGAAATGATTCGCCTGGCAAAGGCAAAAAATATGCAGATCATGCTGGGCTGCATGATAGAGACTTCCATTGGATTAACAGCCATGGCACACTTGTCAGGTTTTGCAGATTGGTTGGATTTGGATGCCAGCCTCCTGGTTACAAATGATCCCTTTGAAGGCTTGCGTTTTGATGAAAACGCCACCATCTATGTTCCTGAAAAACCGGGCTTGGGTGTTAGCTTGCGTGGCTAATCCGAATTACGTTCTAACTGATTGAAGCCCCTCAGTCCAAAAAACCACCTATTGGCGAGCTGTCATTGGTGCCTTTCTTTTCCGCTAATTGTTTACAGTGGCACTCCCGCGTGGGAAGCATTTGACCTCATTGGTGGAAAAAGATAGAATCAGGGCTTGAAAGGGAATAGGCAGTTGTTTTTTAAAAAAACCGTTAACGTCTGGCTTCCAATACTGATTTTAATCGCGCTGGTAGGTGCGACGTTATTAAATCTGCGTTTAGCTTCTTCATTTCAATTGCAGGATGATTTCGCTCCGAGATGGGTGGCGGCCAGGGAATGGATGCAATCCGGTTCTTCTCCCTATAGTGACTCCACGCACGAGGCAACCCTCGACTTGCTTGATGAGAACGGAAATGAACCTTATGGCCTGAGTCAAGGTCGGTTTGTTGACCCTGCCTGGTTCGTGCTATTTTATCTTCCGATCAGCTTTGTTCCTTATAGTATTGCCAGGGCGATCTGGATGACTTTGATCGAGCTAAGTTTGCTACTCAGTGTGGCGCTCTCAATCCGTATGGCAGGGTTGAAGATGAGCACTCCAGAACTTCTGCTCACCTCAATTCTCATCTTTGTTTTCTACCCCTTATTCAAGGCAATCCTGGTGGTCAGTGTTGTAACGCCGTACATCTTTCTGACGCTCCTGGCGGTTTATCTTGCACGCGAACGTCAAGGCACAACAGCGGGTTTTCTCTTTGCGCTCTCAGTGTGGATGGTTCCGCTAAGCCTTTTTTTAGTAATACTCTTTATAATTTGGCTCGGTGCGCGAAGGGATAATTCCCTGCCAAAGATTTTCTTCAGCTCTCTTGCCTTCTTCATTCTTGTGTCTTTGATCCTCTTCCCGGGGTGGGCGGCAGAGTGGTTTGCAACATATCTACGCTTATTTCCGGATTTCTCATGGGTTCGAACACCTCTGATGGTGTTTGGGGAACTTTTCCCGGGAGCAAGTGCCCAAATTGCAATCGCTCTCAGTCTTTTAACGCTGATCGTGATGCTGGTGGAATGGTACAGCATAGGGGATCGCGAAGGGCGGGGTTTTCATTGGAAACTGATGTTGACCCTAAATCTGCTATATCTTTTCAATTTAACCTCCGAAGGCATCTATCTTCTTTGGCTATTTGTGCCATTTTTCAGTGTATTTAAGTATTTAACAGAGAAATGGCGCGTTTCTGGTAAAATTATTTCCTGGGTAACATACCTTGCATTGATTTTCGTTCATTGGCGTCGTTTTCAATTCACTCAAAACTGGCTGCCTGAGGAATCATCTCTGGTAATACTTTTGTTGCCCATAATAACATTGGCAGGCTTGCAGTGGTTTAGGTGGTGGGCAACCGTCAGCCCTAAAGCGCTCATAGATTCAATCGAACATTAAGAAGGAGCAGGAAATGGCAAAGAAAAGAGTTGGTATCCTGACTGGAGGCGGAGACGTGCCGGGCTTGAATATCGCTATCAAATCGGTCGTACAAAACAGCCTTGATGGTGACTATGAGATCGTCGGCATTCGACGGGGATGGCTTGGTTTATTGGGATACGACATCAATGACCCAGCTACCCACGAGCTTTACATCCGCGATTTAGACCCGACTGTGGTTCGCCGTGTGGACCGCACTGGTGGCACATTCTTGCATACATCCCGGACAAATCCATCAAAAGTGCGTGCCAAGGACACACCTGAATTTTTGCGCGGGAGCAAATGGGGTACGGTTATAAATGAACTGGAAGAAATCACCGATTACACCGACTACATTCTCAATGTGATCGATCACCTCAAGCTTGATTCCCTGATCACCATTGGGGGTGATGATACTCTCAGTTATTCTGCCCGCCTGGTAAGAGAAGGTGTCAAATTGAACGCCATCCCAAAAACGATGGATAATGACGTTTTGGGCACGGAATACTGCATTGGTTTTTCCACTGCTGTCACGCAGGCCGTCAATCTCATCACAAATTTCCGCACCTCAATCGGTTCGCATGAGCGCATAGGCGTTGTGGAGCTTTTCGGTCGAAATTCCGGTGAGACAGCACTGATTACGGGTTATTTGAGCTACGTTGACAGAACAATCATCTGCGAAGTTCCTTTTAATGTGCATGAAGTTACTGAACTTTTGGCAGCAGATAAACGCAACAGCAAATCCCATTACTCCATTTGCGTCATTTCAGAGGGAGCCCATACTGATGGCGGCGAGATTGTTGAATCAGGTGAGGCGGATGCCTACGGGCACCGCAAACTTGGGGGTATTGGCGAGGTGCTTGCGGATCAAATTAAGACCCTTACTGGTTACAACACGATGTATCAGAAACTTGGCTACCTGGTTCGCAGCGGTGCTGCCGACATGCTCGACCGCATGGTTGCCATGAATTACGGTGCTTTGGCAATGCAGTTAACCATGAAGAACAATTATGGTCATCTGGTGGGCATTACGGACGGAAACTATTCCGTGGTTCCGGTTGAAACGGTTATCAGCGGCAAGCGGCAAGTGGACGTCGATCTTTATTACGACAAGGAAGCTTATCGTCCCAAGGTCAAGAATATTCTTGGTTTGCCGATGTTCCTTCACTAGGATGAAAAAATAGAGCCTGCGGTGTGCCCGCAGGCTCATCGTTAAAAATGAGTGTTGAATCACAAGGCGTTTCCAACCAACGATATGCTCTGATCCCCAGAGTGTTGATCTTCCCCGTTAACGAGGCTGGTCAAATTCTTTTACTGGAAGGCGCGCCGGATAAACAGATCTGGGCTGGCTATTGGAATGGCTTGGGTGGGCACGTGGAACAGGGTGAGTCGGTGCTAAGCGCAGCCAAGCGTGAGCTGCTTGAGGAAAGCGGCCTGGTTGCGGAAAAGTTGATCTTTTGTGGTCAGGTGGTGGTTGATACCGCCCAAAACCCAGGCATTGTCTTCTTTGTTTTCAAGGCAAAACAGTTGCAAGGCGAGCTAAAAGCCTCTGAAGAAGGCAGGCTGGCGTGGCATTCACAAAAGAGTGCTTTGAAGTTGAATTTGGTGGAAGATCTCTACACGCTTCTGCCGCTTGTGATGCGCCAGCGTGCAAGTGGAAGACCTTTCTGGGGGTATTATCACTATGACGACGAAGGTCAGCTGGTTATGTCATTCACCCATTGATTTTTCCAAAAAAACCAACAGGGTATCTCCATATTTTCTTGAATCGAACACCTGCAAATTTGCGTAAGTTTTCTCAACCCACTCCAGTGGGTTGATTTGCACGATCACCTGACCATCATTACTAAGTAATCCAGGGTTCTGGTCTATCAGATCCACAGCTTTTTCCCACATCCCTTTGTACTGGGGCGGAGCAACATAGATCAGGTCAAATTGTGGATCTGTTTGGCTGTAAAGCCAAGTAAAGGCATCCGCCTGAAACACGCTGGCTTTCTCCGTAAAATGCGTTGTGGAGAGATTGCCCTGGATTGTTTTTACTGCCAGGCGACTTTTATCCAGAAAAGTCACTTCCCTGGCACCCCGGCTGAGCGCCTCAATCCCCACTGCGCCTGTGCCCCCAAACAGGTCCAGCATGCGCACATCAAGCACCTCACCCCCAAGAATGTTGAAGAGCGATTCTTTCACCAGGTCGGTGATGGGGCGGGTTGTATCCCCCGGCACATGTTTGAGTCTTAGCCCTTTGGCAGAGCCACCAATGACACGCAGCATACTCATATGGTGCTCAAGCCTGCCTTGCTGGCAATCCAAGTTTTTGGCGCGTGTAATCAATCGTAATATTCAATCCGTCGCGCATAGCCACTTGTGGTTCCCATCCCAGAATGGTTCTGGCACGTGTGATATCTGGCTGGCGGCGTTGGGGATCGTCCCCAAGGGTGTCGGCATATTGGGTGATGATGCCTGCGGGGTTTTGGCAAAGTTCATTGATGATCAGGGCGAAGTCTTTGATGGAGGTTTCGATCGGATTGCCGATATTGACGGGCAGGTGTTCATCGCTCATCATCAGGCGGTAGATGCCTTCAATCAGGTCACTGACATAGCAGAAACTGCGTGTCTGCTCACCAGTACCATAAATCGTCAGCGGCTCTCCCCGCAGTGCTTGTTGTATGAAGTTTGGCACCACTCTGCCATCGTCGAGGCGCATCCTGGGTCCGAAGGTATTAAAAATTCGCACAATGTGGGTTCTTACCCCATGCACGTTATGGTATGCCATGGTCAGGGCTTCAGCAAAGCGCTTGGCTTCGTCGTACACTGATCTTGGCCCTATTGGGTCACAGTTTCCCCAGTAATCTTCGCTTTGAGGATGCACCGTGGGATCGCCGTAAACTTCGCTGGTTGAGGCCAGCAAGAAGCGCGCTTTGTGCGCTTTGGCTAAGCCCAGGCTGTTGTAGGTTCCAAGAGCTCCTGCCTTAAGTGTCTGGATCGGCAGATTTGGGTAACCCAGGGGCGAAGTGGGGTTTGGGCTTGCGGGTGAAGCGAAGTGCAGGATATAGTCGAGTGGCTCGTCAACCTGGATGAATGCGGAAACATCCTGTACCATCAGTCTGAAGTTTGGATTACCTTCAAGATGCTTCAAATTTTCCGGGTTACCGGTGACAAAATTATCAAGACCAATCACCTTGTGACCTTCTGCCAGAAGGCGGTCACATAGATGTGAGCCCAAAAAACCGGCTGCACCGGTAAGTAAGATGAGCATAACTTGCCTTTCAGTTTTTACCAGGGTTTCGGGTATAATCATGACCCTGAACAAGAGAGAATTATAGCATGCACGAAGTAAAATCTGACAATTCACTGGACCCAACCACCAAGGCGCTCGAAGCCTTGCTTTTTGCTGCCCCCGGTTTGAGCTCCGTTGAGCAATTAAGCCAGGCACTGAATATCAAAAAGTCTGAAGTTGAGAAGTCGTTGGAGACTTTATCTGCCTGCCTTGCTTCAGAGCATGGTTTGCGCCTTCAAGAGATCAAGAACCAATACCAACTGATTACCGCACCCGAGTTCGCCGAGACGATTGAAAAATTCCTCGGGCTCGAGGTTACTTCCCGCCTGACCCAGGCAGCACTGGAAGTCCTGGCGATTGTGGCATACAAACAGCCTGCCACAAGGCCGGAAATCGACTCCATCCGTGGTGTGAACAGTGACGGCGTTGTAAAGAGTTTACTGTCCAAGGGTCTGATTGAGGAACTGGGACGCTCCGAAGCAATTGGTCGTCCGATCCTCTACGGCGTCACGAACGAATTTTTTCAGCATTTCGGTCTTGAATCGCTTGAGCAACTTCCTGCGGTGGACCTTGAGGGGCTGTTGGAGCCCAAACCATCGTCAGAAACAGAAGAAACGAGGCTATTGAAAGACTAATGGAAGAACGCGTTCAAAAGATCATGGCTTTCGCGGGTTTAGGCTCGCGTCGAGCCTGCGAAAAAATAATAGAAGCGGGTCGTGTCAAGGTGAATGGAAAAGTCATCCATCTTGGTGATAAAGCTGATCCAGCCAAAGACACGATTACTGTCGATGGCAAACTACTTCGGATTGAAACCGAACGAATTTATATTGCCTTGAATAAACCCAAAGGCTACCTTTCCGATATTGACGAAATACACCCCAGACCTACTGTTAACGATCTGATCGGCATCTCTGAACCACTTTTTGCGGTTGGAAGGCTGGATCTTGACAGCGAAGGCTTGATCCTGATGACCAATGATGGTGAATTGGCCAACCGCCTGACCCATCCCCGCTATCACCACGAGAAGGAGTACGAAGTCTTGGTGATTAAAACTCCGGACCAGGAACAGCTCGAAATTTGGCGCCGTGGTGTGGTCCTCGAGGATGGTACGCGCACGCTGCCCGCGCAGGTGGAGATCATGGGTAGTTATAGCAAAGGAGCGTGGCTGAGGATCATCCTGCATGAGGGCAAAAAGCGGCAAATCCGCAAAGTCGGGGCGCGCATTGGACTGCCAGTTTCGCAGATTAAACGCGTGCGTATAGCCAACCTTAAGCTGGGGAAGCTCAGGTCTGGTGAATGGCGTCATTTAACTGAACGAGAGGTTCACCAACTTCGAAAGTTTGCCGGCTTGATCAAAGAAGAAAAAAATAATACTTTAAATTAAACACAACAAAACAGCGCGATCATCGCGCTGTTTGTGTTTCTACTTCAAAGCAGTTTTTTTTCAGAACAGCATAATGACCAAAAATTGCTATTTCTTATCTTCCGCGGTGTTATCTGACACCCCATTTGCCAGCGCTTCATGCAACTTATCAGCAATCTCCGGGCTGATTGGATCAACGCATTCTTCCCGGTCCACACGGCGGATGTAGCGCTTCAGGTCCTCTAATGCCACCACGGGGTAGGGCGCCGTCGAAGTATCCCCAAGCTGGGTTTCTTTCAGGAACACAACCATGATCGGCTTCAGTTCGGGATGCATATCTGCGGGAATACCTTTTTCTGTCAGGTACTTGCTCAGTACCGCAGAGGCTTCAGCAACTTCCTTATCTGGCTTGCCGACGCTGTCCTGCCCCATCATTTTCTGGATGCGGTTGCGGGTCTTGTGTACCCATTTTCCGTCCTGATAGCTGATTTCGCCCGTGGCATTGACGGGGATTGGCATCCAAATGCGGCAGGGACCCATCAAAAGCATCGGCAGTGGTGAGCTGTATACGTAATAGGTGTAGTCGTGTCGTAATTTTTCAAATGCGGTGCCAAAAATTTCGTCATATCGCGGTGATCTTCCATAACGGTTTACAAAATTTAAACCGATCTGGGTCAGAATAAAACCCACAATCAAGCAGATGTAGGAATAGAAAATTAGCGTCATATCTTTCTTGAAAGCGAAGTAAAGCCCAAGCCCCAACACCCCCAGGCTTGCAAAGGTGATTATCTTGCCGATAAGTTTATTGCGATTAATGTGTTTGTCGTTTCTGACGAGTTTCATTTTACTTCTCCGTTTTTCGAGATGGATTTTTTCAAACCTGGTAATAAGTTGGCATCAATTGCCTGCACTGCCCGGGCGATAGCACTCACCATGGCTTTGGCATCCGAGCGTCCGTGACCTATAAACACGAGCTCATTGACGCCCAGCAGCGGCGCGGAGCCGATTTCTGCGGGGTCCATCAACTGCCGCACTTTATCAAAGGCAGGTTTTGCCAGGAAAGCACCCGCTTTTGTCCGTGTGCTGCTCATCAATTCATCCTTGAGTGTGCGCATGATCATTGTGGCAACTGCCTCAATCGACTTGAGGATGACATTGCCTGTAAATCCGTCTGTCACAGCCACGTCTACATCGCCGCCAAACAGTTCCTTGCCTTCAATGTTGCCCACAAAGCCAGGCATCTGCTCCTTTAGCATAGGATGGGTTGCCTTTACAAGTTCGTTACCCTTGCCCTCTTCCTCGCCGTTGGCGATCAAACCAATGCGAGGTTCGGTCACGCCGAGCATTAAGCGCGAATAGACTGCCCCCATCTGCGCAAATTGCACCAAAAATTCGGGTCTGCAGTCCGCATTGGCTCCGATGTCCAGAAGGACGCTTTTTCCGCCTTTAACCGGGATTGTGGAGCACAGGCAGGGTCGGATCAAGCCAGGGATCAAGCCAAAGATCTTGGTGGCAAAATACATCGCC
>DIWN01000096.1 GCA_002423495.1 Anaerolineaceae bacterium UBA6105
GCATCCAGGAATTCAAGGGTGTGGTTCTCTACGTGCGCGGTAGCGCCAACGACAGCACTTTTGCTGTGCGCCGTGTTGCCAGCAATGGCATCGGCGTTGAGCGTACCTTCCTCTTCAATTCCCCCCGCATCGCGAAAGTGGTGGTTGAACGCCACAACAAAGTACGCCGTGCCCGGCTGTACTTCTTACGCGAACGCACCGGTAAGAGCGCGCGCCTGAAGCAGCGTTTCTAAACCGAAAAAGTTTCTTCTGCACCTTAAAAGCCTTCTCCGTTTCCTGATCAGACGGGAGGGCTTTTACATTTAACGATTCCGGAGACCCCCCATGACAGCTCGCATCGCCCTCGCCGCCTTCCGCATCCAAAAGCCTGGCAGTACCCCCGCTTATTCGTCAAGAGAGGAACTGGTGCGTGCCATTATTTCAGCCGGCGGCAGGCCTTACCTTCTGCCCTCTGCATTAGCGCTTGAGGAAGTCCCTGAGGTTTTGAGTGAGTTTGATGGACTGTTCATCTCTGGCGGCGGCGATATACACCCGGATTTCTTCGGCGGGGAGATGCACCCGAGTCTGAGTGGGATCGATCGCGAGCGCGACGAGTTCGAACTGGCGCTTTGCCGGCAAGCAGTCGCGATGGATAAGCCCCTCCTGGGGATCTGCCGCGGGCAGCAGGTGCTCAACGTGGCAATGGGCGGCAACCTGGTGGAGGATATCACCAGTATGCTTCCGGCAGCTGGTCAGCACCAGTGGTGGCCAAACTACCAGCGCAGCCGGCTTTCCCACTCTGTGCGGGTGGAAAAAGAAAGCCTCCTGGCGCAGGTCATGGGCGGCACGGAGTTTGAAGTGAACAGCCTGCACCACCAATCCGTGAAAGATCTTGGCCAGGGCTTGAAAGTTACGGCAATTGCCCCGGACGGGGTGATTGAAGCGCTGGAGATGCCGGATAAGCGCTTTGTGGTGAGCGTGCAGTGGCACCCGGAATGGCTGCCCGATTTCGCAGCGATGCGCCGGATTTTCAGGGCTTTTGTGGAAGCAAGCAATTCGGGTTTGGGTGGTTGAGAACGATATGTGACTCGGCCTCCAGAAATTCTTTAATGATCGGAAACCTGAGGTCAAATCCCGTGCTCAGCAGGACGTCAGCACAATCCTATTGTCTACAAATACTCAGCCACTTTAATCCCTTCCCTCGAGGGGGGCAAGAACGATCTGCATCCACCCCCCAATTTAATGGTTTGAACATCGCAATTCGATATTGCCTGTCATTCTGAGCCGCTTTTGCGAAGAATCTAATAAACAATCAGATCCTTCACTGTGTTCAGGATGACAAACAAAGACAGGCTGCTTTTGCCAAATTGAAACCTTTAGACTGCGTTTTTGGAGCAGGTAGCGCATACTCTGCGAGTACCATGTCCTGCTTACAACTGACCCAACAGCGTGTTAAAATAAGTGCATGGTCAACACAGACGCGCCAATTGGCGTTTACGATTCAGGGGTAGGCGGGCTATCCGTGCTACGCGCTATTCACAGCCAATTACCCCATGAAGCCACCCTCTACTTTGCGGACCAGGCTAAGGTACCCTACGGCGAACGCACCCTGGAAGAAGTGCGCAAATTGGGGGAAGGCGTCGCGCGTATGATGATGGAGCAGGGCGCCAAGCTGATCGTGATTGCCTGCAACACGGCTTCGGCTGCTTCTCTCAAGCACCTGCGCGCTCTTTACCCTGATTTCCCCTTCGTAGGCATGGAGCCTGCCGTCAAACCAGCCGCAGAGCAAACCCTGAGCGGCAAGGTAGGCGTGCTGGCGACACCATCCACTTTTCAAGGGGAGTTGTATGCTTCGGTGGTGGAGCGCTTTGCCCAGGATGTGCAAGTTTTTCAGGCTACATGCCCCGGATTGGTCCGGCAAATTGAAAAAGGCTACCTGGAAACCCCCAAAACCCGCCGGATCCTGGAGGAAGCCATCGGACCTATGTTGAAGGAGGGGGTGGATACCTTTGTGATGGGCTGCACGCACTTCCCCTTTGTAATTCCTTTGATCCGGAAAATCGCCGGAGCGGAAGTGCGGGTGATTGACCCTGCGCCAGCCATCGCGCGTCAGACTGAACGCCTGTTGAGCCAGTTCGAACTGTTGCGTTCCTCCACTGCCAAATCGACCCATCGCTACTTCACCAGCGGAGATCCAGCCCGCTTTTCCAGGTCACTGGAACAATTACTAGGTCTGAAGGTGCAGCCGGAAAAATGGCAGTGGGGTGGGGATCTGCTGCGGAGCGGATAAGGCTCCCAGCAACCGTATCTTTACTTTTGCCCTGTGATAAGATTGTCGGGCACAAATATCACCCCAGAGGTATCTATGACAGAAGTCCCAATTCAATGGTTGAAAAACCACCACGCCTTTGAAAATCCAAAATCCAAACTGGCAGCGGAACTCTTTCCCCCTGGTTTGCCGCAGCAAATTCGTCGGATTCACAGCGAAATCCCTGGCTATCGCATGAGCCCGCTCAAGAGCTTGCCGCGCCTGGCAAAGCGCATCGGCGTTGGCGGCATTTGGGTAAAAGATGAATCGGCGAGGCTTAGCTTAAACTCTTTTAAAGTGTTGGGTGGGGCTTATGCTATTTACCAAAAACTCCTGCAGCGTGGTGGCTTCAGCGACAAAGAAATGTCCCTGCGCGACCTGCTGCACCTGGAGGGTGGAAGACGCGAGAAGTTGGGTCACCCAACCTTTGCCACAGCCACCGATGGCAATCACGGCACCGGTGTGGCATGGGCAGCCAGCAAGATGGGTTTTCCGTCTGTGATTTACGTTCACTCATTAACCACCCAGGACCGCATCCGCGGTATCGAGCGCCAGGGAGGGCGGGTGGTTGTGGTTGACGGAAATTATGATGACGCGGTGCGCCAGGCTTCGCTTGATGCCCAGAAAAACGGTTGGGAAGTAATTTCTGACACCTCCTGGGAGGGGTATGAGGATGTGCCAAAGTGGATCATGCAGGGCTATGCCACCATGTTTGTTGAAGCACAGGAGCAGTTTGCTGCCCAGGGCATCCAACGGCCGACTCATTTGCTTGTGCAGGCAGGTGTAGGCTCGCTGGCAGCAGCAGCTATTGGGTTTTATTCCGTGCTTTTCGAGGATAATGTTCCGCTTTCAATGGTGGTGGAGCCAACGGAAGCTGCCTGTCTGTATGAATCCATGCGCATCGGCGACGGCAAGCCCCACAGCATCACCGGCGAGTTGGATACCATCATGGCTGGCCTGGCTTGCGGAGATCCCAATCCGCTCGCATGGGAAACACTCTATAACTGCGCTGACTTTTTTGCCAAATGCCCCGATTATGTGGCGGCCAAAGGCATGCGCGTTTATTCAGTACCCCTGGCAGAAGATCAATTTATCGTTTCCGGAGAATCTGGCGCGGTTACCCTGGGGGCTTTGATGTACATGATGGAGTATGAAGGCGCGCGTGAACTGAGGGAAGCCATGGGGTTGAACCAGGAATCGCAGGTGTTGCTGATCAACTCCGAGGGCAACACCTCGCCGGACGAATTCCGCAGTGTTGTTTGGGAGGGCAGCCTTCCTGTGCCCGAAGATTTTAAAATCCACGTTAAAGAAGACGAAGACTAAGCATTGCTTATGCCTTCGGAAACAGGCAGCAAAAACAACCCCGGGTACCGGGGTTGTTTTTGTCTATTAATGATTTTTCTAACCGATAGTTGGCAAAGCCGATTTGTCGGCACAGATGATGCCCACCATGCCCCGACCGGTATGGGCTCCAAGTGCGGTTCCCAGGGTCACTGTTGGCTTCCACTCACATTTGAAGACTTTTTCCATCGAAGTTTTTAGCAGTTCTGCCCCGGAAGGATTACCTGCGGAAACAATTTGCGCCACAATCTCGGTGCTGGCGGGATGGATCTTATTTACCAATTCAGTGATTCCATCGATTGCCTTGTTGAATGAGCGTTTCTTGACTTTGTCGTAGTATTTTCCGTCCTCTTTACTGACCTCGATCACCGGTTTAATGCCCAGCAGTGAAGCCAGCAAGCCTTTCAGATGGCTGATACGACCGCCAGCGATGAGATATTTCAGATCGGGCAAGGTGAAGAAAGTGGATGCAGCATCCTGGATCTTGCGCATGGTGCTGACAATTTCATCCAGCTGATGACCTGCCCGCATCATCGCAGAGGCAGCACGCAGTTGCCAGCCGGTCCCCGCGGAAAGTGTGAGGGTGTCGATCAGGGTGATCTTCGCTTCTGGCACCATCGCTGCTGCCTGAACTGCGGTGTTGAATGTGGCGCTCAAACCGGAAGAAAGATGAATCGAAAGGATTTCTGGATCTTCTGCGGCAAGGCGTTTGTATGCTTCCATAAATTCTCCCACGGATGGGGTGGAGGTGATGGGCATGGTTGGGCTTGCATCCATCAGGTCATAAAACTCCTCCGGATCGATGTCTATACCGGATTTATAGGAAACACCATCTAAGTCAACTTTCAACGGAAGCATGGTAATTCCGAGCGATTTGCATTCTTCGAATGAGATGTCTGCCCCACTGTCTGTAAGAATTTTCATATTTGCCTCTTTGGTATCCCGGGTGGCTGTTGTATTAAATACGAACATAAACAAGTCGGACTTTCAGCCGCCCACCTACTTTAATTATAACTGGAAAAAAGCGTCGGAAAAATACAAAAAGGGTAATTAATTATACAAGATGCGCTATGTCATTAAAACAGCCCCGGAATCCTCCCGGGGCTGTCAGTACAACGGTTTGCTCATGCACTGAGTGTTTTATACCAGGCTTGAATCACCTTACGATTGCGCTTTTCAAGGATTTGGGTCATCTGATTAATTTTCGCGAGGATATCCTCCATGCTCCACTGCTGCTTGGAAATCACCTCTCTGACGGCCTGTTCGGTGTGTTCGCTCAGGCGTGATTGGCACAGCATGTCCACCAGGTGCCACGCGGAGTGCGCGTTTCGAAGGGTGTTGGCGGTGATGTCTTCCAGCTTCTTGAGGACCTCAGCCATCATGCGCTGCCCAACCTGCAGGTCAGCTGCTTCGATGTAAATGCGATTGATGGGTTCGGTGCCAGAGGCGCGCATGCGCAGATAGTAATGATCATTTCCGCTCTGGTCACTCAGTTGCATTTCCACCAGCTCGTAGCGGATGCCGCCGAGGTAATCAATGTCTAAGCCGGCGATCTTCAGCCCGTCCTGGCTGGGATGATCCGGCAGGTCGAGGTAATAATCAATGAAGGCTTCTTT
>DIWN01000011.1 GCA_002423495.1 Anaerolineaceae bacterium UBA6105
TGCCCATCTATGCCAAGTTGAAAGCCGCAAGTCGGGTTGAAGAAGGCATTTTCTCTGAACTCAGCCGCCACAAAGATGTCAACCTGGTGCTGTTGGGTTATCCGCAGGAACACGCCAAAGTGGAATTCCCCAACAACATCCTCAAAGAAGTCATGATGATGGCAAACCGCAATGTTGCCGTGCTGCGCGATCGCGGACTTCCCAACCCCATTCGGCGAATCCTTGTGCCGGTTGGTGGTGGTCCCAACGCAAAACTTGCTTTGCAGATGGCGCGAGATATTGTGCTGCCGAATAATGAGGGCGAGATTGTCGCCCTCAGACTTGTGCGCGGCGAAGCCGACGAAGAACGGCTTGAGGACGAGGAGGCACAGGTGCACGAAATTCTCGAGCAGGAAGTGGGAGAAATCAGCAGCGTATTCCAGTTCAAAGTTCGCACCACGGAATCGATCGCCGATGCGATCCTGGCAGAGTGCCTGGAAGGCAATTATGATCTGATGATCATCGGTTCAGCAGAGGAAATTCTTGCTCCTGACCAGATCTTTGGCATCCTGGATGATTACCTGATGGAAGTCGTGCCTTGCTCGATGATGGTCGTGCGCCGCTACCAAACCGGCGGGGCGCTCTGGATGCGCAAACAGATCAAACGCATTGAACAGTAACGGGGGCCAATCAAATCCTAGCAATTTTGGTAGGGGTACAGCATGCCGTGCCTGCCCGGGTAATCACGGGGGGGGGGTTACCCCTACCGCAGGAGATCTGGCGGTCAACTTCTTCGCATGGTCTGGAGACCAGCGAGAACCGGGGTTAAGTTACGGATTGGAGAACTCCTCGTCCTCTTCCCAATTGATCGGATTGGCAAGGATGTATTCGTAAATTGCCTGGTAATCCCGCTCATTTCTGATGATATGTTCGTAGTAATTCCGCTGCCAGAGGGAATTCTCGTGGCTATTCTGAATTTTATGAAAGCTCCTTGTTGCTGCTGACTTATAAGATCCAATAATTGCTCCGATGGACCCAGGCATAGGACCTTTTGATATCCTGGGTAGCGGCGACGCATGCGTCGCCTCTACGGTGATGGAGATGATCCCATGGATATGGTTTGGCATGATCACATATTCACCCATTTCGACATTTGGAAAATGGTCTGGGATGGCCATCCACACTTCTTTCACCATCTTCCCAATATCGTTCAATTCCATATCGCCGTTAATAATCCGACCAAATATTGATTTGCGATCATGGGTAACAATGGTCACATAATAGGCTCCCGGTTGCGAATAATCAAATTCAGGAATTCGTGAAGCTTTATGGTGGGGAAATGAGGGATAGGAATTCACAATTTCATTTTACTTTTTCTGTCGATTTAGGGGCAGTACACAAGGACCCGCCCTCTTGACGGCTATGTCAGCTCAAGAAATTGGGTAACAACGGGGGGAAACCCCTACCATCTGGGGTGAAGTGACCTACCCATTCTCGCAAGGTCTCCTAAATGCAAAGCCTACCCGTGGAACCTTGTGATAAAAACGCCCCCCACCCTACGAATAACCCTTATTCCATCCTCTTAAATTAATGGAATTTCAAAACTGATCGTCGTGCCGACGCCGCGGGTGGATTCTGCCCAGATCTTGCCGCCGTGCGCTTCCACTATCGCGCGCGCGATCGCCAGACCCAGCCCGCTCTGATTGCTATCAGCATGCCGGCTTTTATCCACGCGATGAAAGCGCTCAAAAATCAAGGGNNAGAGAAATTTCCCCACCAGTCGGAGTGTGCCTGATGGCATTGGCAACCAGGTTTTCCAAAACCTGCATCAAGCGACCCTCATCCCCGGAAAACGCGGGCAAGCCTTCAGCCGCCTCAACAGCCAGACTGATCCCTTTTTGCTCAGTCTGCAGGCGGAAAACCTCGCCGATCTTGCTCAGTAAAAGTGCTGGATCCACTGCCTCCCGGCTGATCAGCAGCTCGCCGCTATCGGACTGCGACATCGTGCGCAAGTCACTCACCAGGCGGTTGAGACGATTGACTTCGAGCCCAATTACATCCAATCGCTCGGGCGTCAAGTCCAGAGCGCCATCTCTGGCCGCTTCCACATAGCCCCCAATGACCGTCAACGGGGTGCGCAAGTCGTGCGCGACGTCAGCCGTCATTTGCTTGCGGAGCCGTTCAGCATTTTCAATTTCCAGGCTCATGCGATTGAATGACTCGCCAAGCTCGCCCAGTTCGTCACTTGAACCCACCTCCACCAACTGTGTGCGTTTGCCCTCCGCAAGGTTGCGCGAAGCGGTTGTGAGTGCCTTAATTGGTCGGGTGAAATTACCAGACATCAGCAAGCTGAGCAGTGAGACTACAAACACCGCTGCCAACAGCGTCCAGAGCAGCCCTTGGTTGACCTGATTCAGAAAATTCTGTTCCAAACCGGAATAGCTCAGCGAGCGCGAGCTCAGCAAAGTGCCCACCAGCTTCCCTTCATAAAGAATTGGCACACCAGAATCCAGCTGGGACTGTGCTAGTTGATCGCCGGTTGGATAGAGCCCCTCCAATCCCACCAACACCACGCCATCCGCATTTGCCAAACCGAATGTGCGCTGTCCAGCCTGCACACCAGGCTGGGTCTGGATGCCCCCCTGCCCCTGCCCGCGCCCGGATCCATGCCCCGCAATCACACCAGGTGCTGAAGACAACACCTGGTCCACGCCATCCCAACTACCATTCTGGGCGTAAAAGTCCTCGACAAGGATCAGTTTGGCTTCTGCTTGTTGATCAAGCACAAGCCGCTCAAAATTTTCTGAAATCAGCGAGCGGAAGAAAAATGTCAGTGCCAGACCTGTCAGCAGCGACACGCCAATGAAAGCCAAAGCAAGTTTGAGAGTGATCGAGGTTTTCAAGGACGCTCCTGGTTCTTCATGCGATAACCGACACCAAAAACCGTCTCAAGGTAATGCGGCGCGGCTGGATCAGGCTCGATCTTCAAACGCAAATTTCTGATGTGCACATTCAGGGTACTTTCCAGGCCAGTGAATCCACTTTCATACAAGCGATCCACAAGCTCCGTGCGCGAAAAAACTCTTCCCGGGGTGGTCATCAATAACTCCAGCAGATCGAACTCAAGCGAAGTCAGATTGGCTTCCTTTTCCCCGATTTTTACACTATGCGCAGCCCTGTCCAACACCAGGTCGCCCACCCGCAGGAGGCTGGCCGGTTCGACGGGTGTATCCACCCGCCGCAACGCCGCCCTCACCCTTGCCAGCAGCTCACGCATCCGGAAAGGCTTGATCACGTAATCATCCGCGCCCAATTCCAACCCAAGTACCGTATCCGTTTCCTCTTCCTTGGCGCTCAGCACGATCACTGGCACCTGGTTCTCCCGCCGGAAGGCGCTCAGAAACTGGTAGCCATCCATTTTTGGCATCATAATATCCAACAGCACAAGATTTGGCTGCTCATGCCGCGCGACAAACAGCGCGTCCTGCCCATCATTAGCCGTAACCACACGGTAGCCCTGGCTGGTCAGATAATCTTTCAGCAAGGTGCGCACGCTGGACTGGTCGTCTACAACAAGAATTGTTTCTGTCATATCACCTCAATTATAGGGTAGAAATATAATCTATTGTAATTAAGATTTTATGTAGAAATGCGCCAAAAAAAGCCCGCTGCCTTAGTTTGTTCATCACTGCCATTATCCGTTACAATTGACTAAAAGCAGCACGTTTCAAACGTTCTGGAGGAAAACTATGGATCCAATTACACTTATTCTGATTGCGCTGGCAGTTATCATATTGATCATCGTCGGCATCGTACTCTACCGCACCAGCCATTTTTCAATCCGACTCCCCGAGGAGCTTCCTGTCCCGTTGGAAGAGGTCGATGGCGAAGAAGTCGCCAGGCACATTGGTCTGGCAATCCAGATGAAAACCATCAGCAATACGGACGCTGAAAAGGTTGACCCCTTACCCTTCGAAGGGCTGCGCAATCTACTGCGGATGCTCTATCCCCAGGTAGAAGACCATCTTACGCGCGAAGTTATCAATGGCGGCGCTTTGCTCTACACCTGGCAGGGGAGTGATCCCGACCTTGACCCAATCGCTCTAGCCGCCCACCAGGACGTGGTGCCGGCAAACGAAGCCCCTGATTCTGGCTGGACTTATCCACCCTTTGCCGGTGAAATTGCCGATGGTTACGTTTGGGGACGTGGCGCGTTGGACTGCAAGGGCGTGCTCATCAGTATCGTGGAAGCAGTCAACAACTTGATCCGCGAGGGCTTCAAACCCGAACGGACGGTCTACCTGCTCTTCGGACATGATGAAGAATGCAGCGGCTCACGCGGCGCAGCGCAACTTGCCCGCACCCTCGAAGAACGCGGCGTCAGCCTGGCGCTCCTGCTCGACGAAGGCGGCTCAATCACACAGGGCTCTCTGCCGGGTATCAAACCTCCGGTCGCCATGATTGGCGTGACTGAAAAAGGTCATCTCACGCTCAAACTCAAAGCCACCACCCAGGCAGGTCATGCCGCTACACCTTCCACCCAGACATCCATCGGAGCGCTCAGCCTTGCGATCGCCACCCTCGAAAATAATCCCTTCCCCCAACATTTGGATATGCTTGAGTTCATGATGAGTTTTGTTGGCGACGAAATGCCCTTCATGGACCGCCTGATGCTCGCCAACGCTTGGCTGTTTGGTGGTGCCGTCAAGCGCAAAATGCGCGCGAACCCGATCACCGATGCCAACACGCGCACAACCATCGCTCCCACCATGCTTCGCGCCGGTACCGCTGAAAACGTGCTACCGGCTACAGCTGAAGCGTTGATTAACCTGCGCATCTTCCCGGGTGAGACCGTTCGCGAAACTTACGAACGCATCTATGACCTGGTGGCAGATGAGACGCTCGAGGTGCTCCCTGCACATGGCGAGACCCTCGAAGGCGACCACACCTGGGGACCAACCGAGATTTCAAATATTGACTCACCCCAATTCCGGCTGATTGCACGCCTGGCGCATTCTGTCTGCCCCCAGGCTCTGGCCGTGCCCTTCATGATGAATGGAGCGACCGATTCGCGCTACTACACCAGGCTTTCGCGCTGTATCTTCCGCTTTTCCCCCATGATGGTCAGCCATGAGGATCAGGAAACAGTCCATGGCGTAAATGAACGCCTGTCCTTCGAGAATGCCGCCCGCATGGTGGGCTTCATGCAAGCCTTGATTCGCAACGCCAGCGAACTGGACTTTGAAGGTTCATTGGATGGGGACAGCGATTTTTACGAGGAAGAAGAGACGGTCGAGGAGATCACGATCCGCCGTTTGCAGGAATCGCTGCCAACCAAACCGCTGCGCCAGGTTGAGGAAGATGATGATGAGCTTCCTGACTTTGACCTCCTGCCAGATGATGACGAGCCCCTGGTTGCCAAACCTCTCACCCAGTCTGATCCAGAAGACTGATTAGCTATCTAAAAACGGTTTAAAAGCGGCATGACCACACAAAAATCCACTCTCCCGCTCGATCGGGCACGCATTCGCGCGCTATTGTTTGATGTGGATGGCACACTTTCCAACAGTGATGACCACATGGTCAGCCGTTTTGCTGGCAATCTGAAATTCCTCGACAGCTTATTCAAGCCAGGGACTGCCCACCGCCTGGCACGCTCTTTCGTGCATTTTGCCGAATCGCCTGGCAACTGGCTGCTCCAGATGGCAGATCGCTTGAATCTGGACCCCCATCTGGCATCTTTCCTGGATAAACGGGCAAACGAAAAAGAAGCCGAACTGCACAACTTCCCTGCCATTGCGGGTATCCTGCCCATGCTGGAAATTCTCAGCAAACGTTTTCCCCTGGCAATCGTTTCCGCCCGGAACGAGGTCACCACCCGCCATTTTCTGCGCCTCAATCAGCTTGAAGAATATTTTCCGGTGGTTGTGACCTCCCAAACCTGCAAGCGCAGCAAACCTTTCGCCGACCCACTGCTGTATGCGGCAGAGCAGCTTGATGTCCCAATCGAAAACTGCCTGATGATCGGCGACACCGTCACGGATGTGCGCGCCGCAAAAGCCGCCGGCGCGCAGTCGCTCTCTGTTTTATGCGGTTTTGGTCTTGAAAAAGAATTGCGGCTGGCAGGCACACAGGAAATTCTCACCAGCACCAGCGAACTCGCCACCTACCTCACTTCAATCCCCCTGTCGGGCAGCAGGATCTAAGCTGATCCTAAACGGGTTTTGACGGTGCCAGTTCCTCCTCGGTCATCATTACGCCGCCTTCTTTTTGCAGATCCAAAGTGTTGACGTGTTTGTTCATCGCCTGCAGAAGCCCGAGGAAAAGGCAGGCAGCCCCAGCAACGATATACGTGACTTTAGTTCCATAGTTATCTGCAATTGGCGCTGAGAGAAACAAGCCTATCGGCATCATCGCAAGCGCCGTACTGGAAAGCAGCATGAAGACCCGTCCCTGCACCTCTGGCGGAACCTTGGTCTGCATCAAGGGACCCAGAGAGCCATTGGCAAAGGATACCATCAAACCGAACACCCCTAAAGCAAGCAGTGACCACGTATAGCGGTCTGGCGGGATCAAGCCGAAGGCAAGCGTGCCAGCCCCAATACCAATGATCCCCATCAGCACCGTCCACACCTTGCGTTTAAAACCGCCCCAGACGCCCAGCAAAAGTCCTCCAACAATACTGCCAGCCCCCATTGCCGCTTGCATCCATGCCAGTTCCTGGGCTCCCTTGCCGAAAAAAGTCGTGACATGCAGCGGCAGAAGGTTGCTCATTGGTGCCAGAAACATATTCAACAAACTCGCCATCAGGATCAACAGGAACAAACCGGGCCAGGTGATAATATAACGAATTCCTTCCCGCACATCTGCCAGGAGTGAGCGTGGGGTGACTTTATCTAATTTTGGTTTGGTGTTAGGTTGCGGCACTTTGACAAAAAAGACTAACATAGCGATAGCTATCGCAGCGGTAACGATATCCACCGCCAACACGCCCTGCATGGGCAGGACTGCCAACAACAAGGCTCCCAGAGCCGGTGAAAAAACGTTTATCATCCCATCCACAGCCTGGTTCACGCCTCCCAGTCGGCTCAATTGTTCTTTCGGCACCATCAACGTGGTGGCGGCGGTGCGCGCCGGACCCTGGAACACGCCGGCTGCAGACCGCATGAGCAGGATTGCAACAATGTGCCAGATTTGGATCGCGCCGGTGGCAAAAAGCACCGCCAGCACTACGGTAGCCAGTGCTACGACAAAATCAGCGATGATCATCACCAGCTTGCGATCCCAACGGTCCACCAACGCGCCCACAAAGGGACCGAGCACGATGTTCGGAACGATTGCTGCCGTGGTGGCAGTGGCAAGCACCGTGGCAGAGCCAGTTTCTTTGGTCACGTACCACACCAGGGCAAACTGCACCAAGGCACTGCCCACCAGGGAGACAATCTGCCCGATGCCCATCGGCAGGTAGTTGCGCAGCCACCTCTTACCAAGAGGCGCTTCGTCTGGTTGTGCTAATTCGGCTTGCGGGTCTTTTTCAGTCATGGATGCTCATCCTGATTAATTTCATTGAATAATACCCCTTGAACCAGTTTGAATCAATGAAATTTGCAAGAGCAATAATAAATCCTTGCAGACTTAGTAGAAAATCTGCAAGGGACGTTGAAACGCTTACTGAAAGCTTGAGCTGGATCTTACTTTAGGCTTACCTTCAAGTCTGTGCCTGCTCGAATATTGTCGGTCACGGGGCAACGGCTCTCGGTCTCTTTCAGCCACTCATCAACCTCTTCTGTGCTGATGCTTTCAAAATCGGGTTCGATCCTGACACTGACGGTCTGAAAGCCGGCTCGCTCCTCATAAGAGCATCCAAGAAATGCGCAGGGATTTAGCTCTCCCTCGATGGTGATTTTCATTCCATTCAAGGTTAAACCTTTTTGCTTCGCAACTTCATGACCAGTCACATTGAGACAGCCTGCCAGGGACATTAACAACACCTGAACTGGTGATGGACCATCATCAGTGCCGCCCATGGAGGTTGGCTCGTCGATTACTAAGCTAAACTTCCCTGAAGTTATGTTTATTTTGGTAGGGTTTTCACTCGTGCCATGTACTAATACTTTCATATTCTTAATTGAAGTGCTCATTCTTTCTCCTTAAAAATCACTTGATGAATTATTCTACTCCCCGCGCACCTCATCAATCAAATCAAAGACTGTACCACCATTTTTGGTCACCAAATTTATGCCGGCTGTGGATATTTTGGATGCAGCTTCGGCTGATATTTGAGAGGTGACCAGCACATCCACATTTTCTTTGATGATTGCACTTTCAAGTAAAGCGGGCGTATTCACATCGCTACGGAAAGGATTTAGCCAGGCTGTGAAATTTGTCAAGCTAAGGAGATTTACACTGCCGATTTTAACTTGACAGAAATCAAAATCAGGGTGATAATCTGTTGAAACATATATGGAATTATGAATATGAATGCGATGATAGCAACAACCATACACAAAGAAGATCAGACCAGCAAGATTTTCAAAGCCCTGGCAAGCCCATCAAGAAGAAAGATTCTGACACTCTTGCGCAATGGCGAACAGTGTGTTTGTCACATAGAAGCTTTTACTGGATTCCGACAGGCTTATATTTCTCAGCAACTAAAAGTGTTGAAGGACGCGGGCTTGATCATTGACGAGCGCGAAGGTTGGAATGTCTATTACCGGGCAATAAATTCAGAAATATTCCAGGTTTTGGATGACATCGCTCAGTTAACAGGTGAGCCTGTGGAGCCTTTTCGCAAGCAAAAAATTACCTGTTCATGTCCGAAGTGTAACAAAGAATTGAAAAACTAATTTAAGGAACATCAAATGATTGTCGTTAAAATACTGGGTTCTGGTTGTGCCAATTGCAAACGAGTTGAACAGATTGTGCGTCAGATAGTTGCAAAAGAAAACATGGAAGCAGAAATTATAAAAGTAACAGACTTCAATGAAATCACGAAATACCCGATTTTAGCCACACCAGGCCTGGTTATCAACGAAAAGGTCGCCTCTGCTGGCAGAATTCCAAGCCCCGCGGAAGTAATTGAGTGGTTGAAAGCTGCATAACTAATCGGGCAGCAAAAAAAGCTGCTTGATTTTTCAACTAAATTCACAGTATTACATAAATCGAGGTGTAGATGAGTTCGGTTCTCAGTTATATTGGCTTGCTACTTACTTCAGGTTTTGCCAGCCTGTTAGACTATCTTGCCGCGCATGTTCTTCTCTGCCTGGTGCCAGCTTTTATCATCGCTGGCTTTCTTAGTTCTATGGTCCCAAAGGAAGCCATCACGCGCTATTTAGGACCTAAAGCATCCAAGTGGATCAGTTATCCAGCGTCGGCTTTGGGTGGCTTCATATTAGCGGTTTGTTCCTGCACCATCTTGCCGCTATTTGCTGGCATCTGGAAACGCGGCGCAGGGCTCGGCCCAGCCATTACTTTTCTCTTTGTTGGTCCCGCCATCAACATTCTGGCGATTACCTATACTGGCGCAGCCATCGGGTTCGATATCGCCATTGCCCGTTTGGTGCTTTCGATCATTTTTGGCATTATCATCGGTCTGCTGATGGCTTGGATTTTCCGCAAAGAGGAAGCTCAACGTACCCAGGAAAATGCTGAAAATGGTCTTTTTGGTGGACAGGTAAAAGTCAACAAGGCTGTCTGGATCCTTTTTGTGCTGCTGATCGGAACCTTGATTGTTGGAACTTTGCAGGTGGATCTTTTTGTGAAGGTGTTTGCCAATATCGAACTCGGCTTGAACCCTTCAGGCACTCTTTTACAAGCACTTGGCAAAGTAAATCTGTCTGTGCAGGGCCTGGTCCTCATAGTAATGTTGGTGATCATTGGTTTTACCTCGTGGAAAGGTTTCAACAACATTTTTGAGGGTTTCAATCGATGGACATACGCTTCAATTGCATTTATCTTCCTGACTGTGCTGATTGCTGCGGTTTCAATGCCAGTCGGCACGACTGCCATCGGCATCAACGGTCGTCTGATTGGCGAAACGATTCTGTTGGCCTTGATTACCTGGCTGGCAGCCAAATCTTTTAGCAAAGACGAGATTACCGGCTGGATCTGGGAGACCTGGAAGTTCGTTAAGCAGATCTTCCCCTTGCTAATTGTGGGCGTTTTCGCGGCTGGTATTGTACGTGTGATTATCCCGGAAACCTGGGTTCAAACAGTGGCAGGAAGAAATACCATCTGGGCAAACATGGTAGGCGTGTTGTTCGGCGTCTTTATGTACTTCCCCACCCTGGTTGAGGTGCCCATTGCGCGCATGTTCCTGGATTTGGGCATGGCGCGTGGTCCACTCCTGGCATATTTGCTGGCAGACCCTGAGCTTTCGCTTCAGTCCATTTTGGTGCTTCGCGGCATTATGGGCAGCAAAAAGACCTACGTGTACGTCGGTTTGGTAGCCGTCCTGACCACCATCGCCGGCTACTTGTTTGGATTAGTGTTGACACTGATTTAATCCATGTCCGATTATTGATTACTTTAGTAAATTAAGTTTTAAAGAGGCTGACCCAAAAGCCCCCATTCGTAGAAAAATTCTCTAAGAGTGGGGGCTGCTTTACTTTACTCTCCGTAACATAAAAGTGTAATCCCTATTTTATAGCAGAATACGCTCATAAGTAGGGATGTAAAATAATGGAGTTGACTTTTGGGTCAGCCTCTTTTATGAAACTTCGTTGGAATACTTTAATAGCTGATTGAACGCTATTCCTCCTCTAACTTCAAATAAGTATCAAATCGCGATATAGCGTTCGATCTGCTCGCCGATCTGGGCCAGGGATGCCGCCCAGAAGGCCTTCGAGCGGATATCGATGCCAAAGCGTGCCGCCAGGTCTGCTGCCTGGGCCTCACCAGTGTTGGCAAGCAGGGTTTTGTAATCCTCCACAAAAGCCTCGCCGCGTTCGCGATAAACGCTATAGAGACCCTTGGCAAACAAGCTGCCGAAGGCGTAGGGGTAATTGTAGAAGGACAAATGCGTGCTGTAATAATGCGGTTTCCAGGTCCAGGCAAACCTGTTCAATACATCCATGTCCAGTCCATCGCCATAAGTTTTGCGCTGAGCCTCGAGCATCAGTTCGCTGATCTCATTGGCTGAAATGGTCGATTCCTTACGCCTCTCAAAGATCGATTTCTCAAAGATGAAGCGTGAGTAAATGTCCACGATGGTTTGCGCATCGCTGGAAATGGTGGTCTCCAGGATCGCCCGCTCTTCGAGCGGATCGCTGACGGTCTTGAGGATCGCGTTGAACACGATGGTTTCACACATGATCGAAGCGGTTTCCGCCAGGGTCATGGGTGTGTTGGTTTGCATGGGGGTCTTCCCCGCCTGGTAAGCACAGTAGTTATGGAAGCCATGCCCGAGCTCATGCGCCAGGGTCATCACCTGGTCGAAGGAACCATCAAAGTTCGACATAATGCGGCTCTCCTCCACGGCATCCACGCCCATGCAGAAGGCTCCGCCCCTTTTGCCAGGGCGCTGCTCGGCGTCAATCCAGTGCTTCTCAAAAGCACCCCGGGCGAATTCAGCCAGCTCGGGTGAAAAACTGCCATAATGCTCCAGGATCAAATCGCGGGCTTCGTCGAAGGTGTATTCCTTGTTAACTTCACCGATCGGGGCAAACAAGCTCCACCAGGGCAGTTTCTCGAAGCCGAGAATGCGAGCCTTCGCCTGGAAGTAGCGTCGGAACATCGGCAGTGCGTCATCAATCGCTCCCAGCATCGCCTCGAGCGTGCCGCGGTCAATTCTCGCCTTCGCCAGGGAGGAATGCAGGCAGTCTTCCCGACCGCGCTTGCGGTCCAGAGTCACGACCTCGCCTTTGACGCCATTCAAGCAGGCCGCCAGCGGTTCTTTCATTTCTTCAAACACTTGCTGCTCGCGCTTATAAGCCCGCTCGCGCACATCCGCATCCGGATGGGAACGCAAATTGATCAGCGCCGGTAAGGGCAGCGACTGCTCCTTGCCGCCCAGTTCGAAATCGACACTTTTTTGCGAGGTCAGCACGCCCTGCAAGTCATCCCAGGCACCACCGCCCGAAAGTGTCAGCTCGTTGGCGAGGATTTCCTCCGGTTCGGACATCAGAAAGCGGCTTTCCTCCGCGATTTCCAGCAACCTGAAAGCATGATCATGCGCTACACCGGGAATTTCAAGTGCTTTGTCCAGCCGCTCGCCAAGTGCGCCAAGCCAGCCTTTGATCCGCACGCTCAAATCCTGTAAAGGCAACATGGCAATTGCCAGTCTTGAATGCAACTGTTCAGCGGTTTTGTTGAAGGAATCAGTAGAAATGATTGCGCCCAAAAAAGCGAAGATCTTGCCCGCCTTTAGTTCCAGTGCATTGGCGTTTTCAACGTAGGTGTTTAGTACCTGGTTGAGTGCCTCAGGGGATGCAGATGGGTCAAGCATAGGCAGAAATTCGGTTTCGAATGCTTGGGTAGCTTCCTGGATGGATTTTTTCACAGCTTCGATGTCTGCTGCGAGAGCCAGATCGTCAAGAGAAAGATAAAGGTTAGATAGATCCCATCGTGGGGGTGTGGTCATGGTTTACTCCTTTTTATTGTTAAAGGAATTATAACTGAGCCACGCGCCTTATTGGGCGCCTTGCGTCATTTTGATGGGTTTGCAGACAAAAATACCCCGGTTTTCCGGGGCATTTCATTTACATCCATAAATTTTTATCGTCGTCTGCCGCTGGCGCGACCAGCCACCGATATGTAATACAACAACTGCAAAACTGAGGTCGCCAACCCTGCCACGTAGGTCCAGGCAGCTGCATCCAGCACCTGCTTCACACCTTTGCGTTCCTCTTCATTAGCAACCAAACCGGTCTGGTCCAGCATCACGCGAGCGCGCTTTGAGGCGTCCAGCTCGACGGGAAGTGTGATCAGCGAAAAGACCGCCGTGGACGAGAACAGAATCACGCCTATGGTCGCCAGGTTAGCCATGCTCAGCACCACCCCGATCATCACCATGAATATGCCAATGTTTGAGCCAAAGCTCACCAGCGGCACAATCGCGCTGCGCAAACGCATTGGAGCATAACTGGTTTTATCCTGCATGGCATGCCCCATTTCGTGCGCCGTAATCGCCATGGCTGCAACTGAGGGCTGATCCGCCACCCCCTGCGAGAGTGCCAGGGTGTCGTTGCGCGGGTCGTAGTGGTCGGTTAATGTGCCTTGAGTGCGAGTGAGCTTCACGTTTTCAAGCCCCACACGCGGCTTTAGCTGCTCAGCAGTGTCCATACCAGTCAGGTTATGATAATTGCGCACCTGGCTCCACTTGCTGTAAGCAGATTTGACCTTAAACTGAGCATAAAGGCTCAGCAAAAGTCCAGGGATCATGTAGAGTAAGTAATCAAAGTACATTGTGTTCTCCAAATTTACAATTTATACCCGGCAAAATCTTCAAACCTATTAGGGTAATTCGCTGAGCAAGAGTTCCACAGCAGCGTCCAGTTGCGGATCGCGGCCGGCATCGTAATCTTCCTGCGTGTATTCCACCATCAGGTCCGGTGTTAGACCGACGCTATCGATCTGATTTCCGTTGGGGGTCAGCCAGCGCGCGATCGTAATGCGCACACCGCCCGCTTCGGTACGCAGCGGAATCCAGTTTTGCACTGAGCCTTTACCATAGCTGGTCATGCCGACCAGTTTCGCACGTCCGTAATCCTGCAGCGCCCCGGCAGTGATCTCCGAAGCTGAGGCTGATCCCTCATCGATCAAAACCACCAGTGGGATCTCCGTTGCCAGACCGCCCTTCTTTACAGGATAAGAGTCGCGAGAGCCATCGCCATACTCCTCGTACAGCACCACACCATCTTTCAGGAATTCTGAAGTGACCTCAATCGAAGTTACCAGATAGCCACCGCCGTTTCCGCGCAGGTCAAAAACAATGCCTTTGGGGTTTTGTGACAACAAGTCCTTGAGAGCTGCCCGCAGTTTATCCGTCGCCAGCTCATTGAAGGTATACAGTGCCACGTAGCCAACGCCATCTTCCCGCATCTCGTATTCCACCACCGGTATTTGGATCACAGCACGCGTTACTGGAACGTCAAAGGTCGTCTCGCCACGTCGGATGGTCAGCACAATTGTAACCCCTGCAGGGCCCAGAATTCTCTGCAGAACCAGATCACCTGGAATGCCGGTCATGTCCTCGCCGTTAATTGCGAGCACCAGGTCCAGCGCCTGCAAGCCTGCGGCTTCAGCCGGAGATCCTTTCATCGGAGAGATGATTTCGACATAATCGCCACTGGTGTCCACCCAGGCGCCAATGCCGGTATACTCACCTTCCATCTCAGTGTTGGCCTGTTTGAATTGCTCCGGGTCCATATAGGAGGTGTGCTTGTCGCCAGTGGCTGCCAGCATGCCCTGAATGGCTCCGCGCATCAAGATTACATCATCCAATGGTTGGTCAACAAAGTTTTCATGCAGCAGTCTCCAGCTCTCCCAGAAGGGATCAAAGAGCCCTTTGAGCTCTTCCGGAGTGGAGGCGCTGGTATATTCCAGGCAATAACTGGTTTGGGTTGGAGCAGGCGGTAGCCCACCCTCAGCCTGCGGTTGGTCGGTCTCGGCCGGCAGCTGAATTACTTCAGATTGGGGTTCAAGCGTCGGGCAGGTATCATAACCCAATGCCTGGCGGACAGGGTTTTTTGGAAGAGCACTGGCAAAGCCAAAGCCAATCGCAAAGGAACCCGTCATCAATACGAAAGCTACAAAGATCAGTAGACATGAACGAACAGTTTTATTTTCCATTACAACTCCATTTAAACCACCGCTTTATGACAGTGGTCCTTCAACATGTTTAATGCCATTATTTGACAAAAAGTGCGGCAGTTCTATCAGACTTTCGATGACAGAATGGCTTGACTCCACCATTCCGGCGGCTACGCGCAGAGTCTGAAGCCCCAGTTTTCTGGCCGCATCCAAATTCACCTCGAGGTCATCCACAAACAACGTCTCTTCTGGCTGGGGTCCGCCTGCCAGTTTTAGTGCAATTTCAAAAGCCTCAGAATGCGGTTTGCACCAAGGCTCAGTATCCATCACATCGATCACACCCAAAAATTGCTCAGCAATACCCAGGAGCTCAAGCACGTTGTTCGCATGCTGGCGACTGGCGTTGGTAAAGATCCATTTTTCCTGCGGCAGGGAGCGCAAGGCCTCCCTGAGAAGGGGATCAGGCATTACTACCCTTGACAGGTCCACTTCGTGAACATACTGCAGATAATCCTCAACATCAATGCCATATTCGATGTTCAGACCGCGCATCGTTGTGCCGTGCTCCATAAAAAGGCGCTCGCGTTTTTCGGGGATCTCATCTTTTGCTATTCCCACCACATCGAGCATGTATTGAAAAACCCGCTCTGTCAGGATTGGCCACACACCGACCGAGGTTGGATAGGTTGTGTCGTCAAGGTCAATCAGAAGTGTTTTTACAGGCGTCATGGACGCTCCATCCAACGATTTATGCCATTATGTGGAGTAAAACCGTCCATTGATGAAAGCAGCGTAGCGGGGTCATCAGCCACAAAAAAGAACTGCCGATGTTCGGCATAAATGTAATTCTCCCCAATTGCCTTCTCAATCATGGCGACTAAGGGATCAAAATAGCCTTCCACATTCAAGAGTCCGACTGGTTTGTTGTGCAAGCCGATCTGCGCCCATGTGAGCGCCTCAAACAGCTCGGCAAAGGTGCCAAAGCCGCCAGGCAGAGCAATCATAGCATCCGCCAATTCGGTCATCCGTGCCTGACGCGCGTGGATATCCGGCAAAACTTCGAGCTCGCTCAAGCCAGCATGCGCCAGGTGAGGCAGGTTCAGTCCGTCATTGATAACGCCAACTGCCTTCCCCCCGAACGCCAGAGCGCCATCAGCCACCGCACCCATCAGGCCGGTTTTGCCAGCCCCAAAAACCAGCGTGCGCCCCTGCTTAGCCAGGGTTTCTCCCAGCATCCAGGCCGCGTCAAGATAGACCTGTTTCAGCTTGTCAGCCGAACCAGCGTATACAGTAATGTTTTTTCGGAATTTTTCAGTCATAGCAATCGATAACCCTCACATTATACCCGCAACAACTTTGCCCTCAGCCTCATTTAGAAGCTTTGGCTAAGCGTGCCTCATGTTGCGAATCTCGCGGAATTTTTCTTTTTCTGCAGGTGTAAGGTGCCCCGGCAGGCGCAGTTCGATGCGCGCGTAGAGGTCGCCATGCTCGCTGGGGTTTTTCAACTTTGGCATACCGAGTCCCTTCAGGCGCATGGTTTTGCCGCTGTCTGTGCCTTCCGGGATGGTCAGGCGCACAGGTTTGCCAAGCGTTTCCACGCTGACTTCGCCCCCCAGGATTCCAGTGTAAATGTCCACCGGGACTGTGGTGGTCAAATCATCCCCCTTGCGGGTAAAGCTCTTGTGCGGCAGCACTTTTATTTTTAAGTAAAGGTCCGCCCCAGCCGCCTGCCCGCTTAAACGCACCTTGGAGCCAGTGTGGACTCCACGCGGAATGCTGGCTTCAATTTTCCTGCCGCCCTCAAACTGCAGCGTGCGTTGTGTGCCGTTGTAAGCTTCTTCCAGGGTGATCTCCACCTCATGTTCCATCGGTTGAGCCCTTCGCGTGGCACGCGAAACAGGTCGACCGCTGCTGTAACTCGCTCCAGAGCTGAACCCGCCCTGCCCAAAAAGCGTGTTGAAGAAATCCGAGAAGCCACCAAGGCCCCCAAACATGTCGTTAAACTCTTCCTGCGAAACGGTGCGGTATCCAGGCTGACCGCCTTGCGGCGCCTGCTGCCATCTGCCCCAGTCAAACCCACCCGGCTGCCCGCCAGCGGACTGATAGCGCTGCCATTCCGAGCCAAATTGGTCGTATTTCTTGCGTTTTTCCGGGTCCGAAAGCACCTGGTAAGCTTCGTTCACTTCTTTGAACTTATCTTCTGCCTTTGGGTCTTTGTTCACATCAGGGTGATAGCGCCGCGCCAGTTTGCGATAGGCGGTTTTAATTTCGCCCTCAGTAGCGGTTTTGCTGACACCAAGCGTGTTGTAATAATCCTTATATTCCATCATTAATCCATTCCAGCCCAAAGCTGCTTAATAATGTGTATATGATAACAGTTTAATGTTGTTATTCTGTTAACTCTGGAGGAATTTCAAGAAAGTTCTACCGCGTATGAGCCTCTGGCGGACGGGGGGAGCAAGGCGGCAATTTGTTCCATGATCGCCTTCCCCGCGGCTTTGATTTCCACACGCCCGGGCAGTTTGCCGGGTTCGCCGATAGCCAGCGGACCGAAAGGCTTGCCAATGCGTGTTACCACGCGGGCTCTGCGCCGTTTTTTCCTAAGGGTGCCAAAGAGGTTCCAGTCATCCTCGCTGAAGGTGCCCATCGGGAGGATTGGCACGCCAAGCCGCAGCGCCATAAATGCCGCTCCGGGAAGAGGGGTGCCTAATGGCGGCTTGTGCACGTGACCCTCCGGGAAGATTCCGAGTATGCCGTCCTGGGATAACACAGCCTCAGCCGCACGCATGGCCGCCAGGTTCGGCGTGCCCTGCAAAATACGCAGGGTGTCCCAAATGCGCGGGAAGATCTTCATGCTCATCGGAGCGTTGGGCATTTCGGCATCGCCGATAAATTCCAAGGGATACTTTGTGCTGTGAATTGGACCGATTGTGTCCAAAAAATGGAAATGGTTTCCCACAATCAGCAGAGGACCATCCTTGGGCAGGTTCTCCGTGCCATAGATCTCGTAATTTACTAAAATTTTTGCCAGGACGTTGATCCCACCCCGCAGGAAGGCTCGCCGAAATTGGTGGCGTGGATAGCGATACCTGGCTAAATATTCGGATTTGGTTTCTTGTCTGCCCATAAAAACATCCTGTTAATTTGATAGTATTTTAGTCAATTATAAGACAAACCCTTATCCCTTGCCTGTCTAAATAACAGCTTTTAACTCCGTAGGGTGGATTGGCGTCATGAAGCATCTGCGGACATGAGATTCATTATAGCCAACCCACCTTACCACGACACCTGCATTTTGGGGGTAGGCTTTTAAAGGCTTTAATCAATTCCAACATCTGTTTACGCCAAGCCACCCTACCAGTGTTTCCAACCTGGAAATTGATTTACTTGATGTTACAATTTATTGCATGGATACAATTTTTCTAAACAATTCTCTTCTGCACTGGCTGAAGGCTATTCTGGTTTTTGCGGTGGTTCTCTTCCTCCTTTTTCTTGTGAGGGCATTCTGCCTCAAAAAAATAAAACAAAATTCCAACCCAAAACTTCTCACCCGCCTGCTCAGCCAGATCATACTGCCAACAGCTCTGATGGCAGCCATCTGGCTTGCATCCCACCTGCTCGAAATCTCTGAGCCAATCAGCACTCTGCTCAGGGTCCTTTTGATTGCCTTGCTCACCGTCCAAATCGGTCGCTGGGCGGACTTAGCCGTCAGCCACTGGACCGAGTTGCAAATTGAAAAACTACCGGACGATGACTACACCCGCCGTACTTCACTGCGCGGTATTGCCATTATTGCTCGCATTCTGATATGGCTGGCAGCGGTGCTCGTCATCATCCAAAGCATTCCAAATTTTGACATTACCGGCATCATTACCAGCCTGGGTATCGGGGGTATTGCCATCGGTCTCGCAGCCCAGAGCCTGGTTGCTGACCTGCTCTCCAGCCTGACGATTCATCTCGATAAACCTTTTGAACCTGGTGACTCTATATCAACAGGCGATTTTTCCGGAACCATCGAGAAAATTGGCTTGAAATCCACCAGTATTCGCAATCTTTCAGGGGAAGAACTTACGATCTCCAACTCTGAGCTGCTGAAAACCCCAATTCGGAATTTTAGCCGCATGGAGGAAAGGCGCGTTTCATTCACTATCCAAATCGCCAGCGACACTTCCACCGAAAAACTCGCTCTTATTCCTCAATTGTTAGAGAATGCTTTCGAGGGGCTCGAAAACGTGCGTTTTGCGCGAGCGCATTTTCAGGCAATCGCGCTGACGGGTCTTGTTTTCGAGGTAGTCTATTTTGTGACATCCCCTGATTTCGCTCTTTTTGTAAAGGCGCAGAATCTCATCAATTATCGCATCAACCAGGATCTGCGAAATGAAGGGATCTACCTCAGCACAACACCGGCAATCTCGCTTGGAAAGTAATTCAAGCCCGAAAACAAGCCTGGCAACCGGAAGTCAATCGCGGCGCAAATCGAAAGAATCTGCTCAAAGCTTACTGGCTCGTTCCTGCAATTCAATCTCTTCAGGCGTTTCTGCCTCAATGGTGATGCCATGAGGGCGCGATTTGCCGTGATCATCCACGTACACAAAAGTCAGGAATCCATCCACCGTTAGTTCTTCCTTTGTGGTTGCCCTAACATACGCGATCAGGCGCGACCGACCGGTGAGCACGATTTTTGATTCAAATCGGATGACTTCCCCTGGTCTTACCGGTCGCTGGAAGGTCATGCCATGGATTTTGAGGCAGAGCACATATTGTGGCGGCAGCAAATCCGATGCAGCAATGAAACCCGCCTCCACCATCCACTCCGCGCCTCTTCCCGCGTACAAAGATTGGTGGTGATTGAGGTCTTCGCCCTTGACCAAGTGATGGATTGTCAATGTTTTCATGTGCATGTTTCACCTCATGGGATCATGATGATCAGGTTATCAAAGGCAACCTTGAAGCCGCCTGTTTCGAAGGTCCCGGCTATCAACCCAAAGCTGCCTGGCAAATAATCCGGATCCTGGACTTCTCCGAGCAAAATGCCATCCACCGCCAGCAGCAGTTTTTCCCGGCTGCATTGGACCCCAAGGCGGTAAGGACCAGGTCCCACCAGTTGTTCGCTGTAGGTCCAGTCAATCAGGGTAATGTAATCATCACCAACCTGCTTCCAGATGGTGAAGTAACCATCCTCGCTGATCTCAAGCGCGGTGAAGTTCTGGTCATCCTGCAGACCGCAAATAAACCCATAGTCCGCGTCCCCCACTGAGTTCAACACACGCACATCTGCCTCAGCCATCAGCGTATCATACGGGAAGTACTGGTCGGACCAATACCAATACATTGGTGAGATTACTTCAATCGTATATTCACCATTTTCATAGGCACGTTTTCCATCTTCATCAGAAGTTTTCAGCCAACCGCTGTCCGCATCTGAAAAATCATCCTCAAAAACGACCTCCCCCACGCCATAATAGGCCACGTTTTGGCCTTCCCCGCCGCTGACAGCCACTTCGCCTCTTTTGGCGGCTTCAATCATCTCCAGAGCGAGGTTGATCGGGCGCAGAGCATTGATAAAACCGCCCGTTGGCACGCAATCATCATTTTCGTCAATATAGCCGTCGCGGTTGGTATCACGCACGGGCCTGCAATCTACAATATCAAGCGAAAGGTCTCCGGAACCCAGCTGGGTTGGAATCCCAACAATTTGCCCCAGGGAATCAACCGCCAGCCCGCCCGAATTCCCACCAGAGATCGTTCCGCTGGTTTTGATGAAAGCCCGGTTGCCAAATGGCTCCTCGGCAGTAAAGCCACTGACCTCGCCGCGTGTGAGCGTGATCGTCCCGCCCCCGATGACCGGATAGCCTAAGATCACAATAGACTCCCCTAGGTCGAGCGTGTCCGAGTCGCCAAGCGGCACGAATGGGAGCTTGAGCTGGCTGTAGTCCAGCGGATTTCCCTGCATATCCCAGGCCGGCTTGATGATCGCCAAATCCAACTGCGCGTCCGCCTGAACCACGTAAGCGTAATAGCTTTCGACCGGCGGCTGATCCTGGGCAACAGTCAGCGAAACCAGTAGCGCCACAACCTCGTCGTACCGGGTTGAGCTGACAACGTGATCATTGGTGAGGATCAATCCATCCGAACTGATGATCGTTCCCGAACCAGTCCAGCGCGGCATATATTCCCCATTAAAATCCACAAAAGCCGTGATCTGCACCACCGCCTGGTAAGGGATGGCGCCAAGATCCGGAGCTGGCTCTTCCGGAGAAAGTCCGGGCTCCCAACCCGTTGGCGTGGTGCCAAGAATTTTCAGCTTCGTTTCGATGGTCGTGATTGTTGAACCCGAAATCACCTGCCAGTTTCCCAATACATCACCGCTTTTATTGGCCCGGAAGCGAAAGACAAAATCCTCAAGCCCGGTCGGAGCGATGGTCATATCCAGTTTGATGACTCCATCCCCATTCGCCTGCTGCTCCATGCTCAGGGGAGGGATAGAGCCTTCATAGCTGGCCCATTCAAAAAAATTGGATTCAAAGCGGATTTCCTGCACAGTGGCGTTGACGACGTCCGGGTTGGAAAGCTCCAACTCCAGGTCAAAGACCTGTCCCTGCTGGATGACTGTATCCGGGCTTTTGGCGCTCACCTGGAGTTTGCCACCACCACCTGGGCTTGGCACAATGCAAGAAGCTGCCATCAGCAGCACGATCAACAAGGAAAAGAAATGTTGCTTGAGTTTGACTATCATGATTTTCATCGCAAATCTCCGCTGAATCGTGGATACGCATCTATTGTACATGAAAGAGACCGGTTTTCGCTAAGCAACATTCACCCCAAACTCCAGGCATTATAATTACCCTTATCCAGCCCAGGAGGAGCCGTCCATGGAACAAAATTCAACCATCCAAAAATTAATTAAAAGCACCAAACTCACTGCGATCATCACAGCCGCAGTCGCCATTCTGCTTTTAGCCCTCCTGGTGGCTTTCAATATCAAACCGCTCTACAATCATTTTGCGGGACCTTTCGAGGTTAGCAGCGGGGAGTTGATTTCGTATCAAGGCCCAAAGGACACCTTCCGCACTTACGTCACGACCCAACCAAATGTGGCTCTGGACACCAACTTTTACTACTATGAGAAACAGGAAGGCGGCAGCGAGAAGGTCATTCATTCTTACTACGCCCTGATGTTTGATGATCGCCTTTTGTTGGCAAAATTTCCAGGTGCCGCCAGAGGGGACATCCTTCAGCCAGAACCGGTCACGGGCAGGATAGTTAGGCTGTCAGATCAAGAAAACACACAGGTGCTGCAGGCTCTCATGGAAGAATTTCCCAATCTTGAAGAGGCGTTTTTGCCTTACATCCTAGACACAACTGCAAATAACGGGTCAGTTTGGCTTGCAATCATCGGTATTGTTATCCTGCTTGGACTTACCATCTGGAGCCTGGTCAACCTCATCCGACCTTCCGGCGACTCTTCAAAGCACCCAATTGCCCGCGAGATATCAAACCCTGACGATGTGACTTAGGGTTGGCGCATGCTGTATACAGTAAGGCCGTTCCCGACATCGAGACGGGTGTTGGTTATATAAGATCTTTTCGTGTTCTTTCGTAAAAAAGAGATGTTTGTGTAGGT
>DIWN01000081.1 GCA_002423495.1 Anaerolineaceae bacterium UBA6105
GTCGGCTGATCAGCCATTGATCCAGCGTTTTGAAACCAGCCAGATCGTTGCTGATTACCTTATGGAACTTGCCCTTTTCACTGAGTAGAACCAGGTCAAGTTTATCCTTGGAGACGTCGATCCCTAAAATATTTGACATTCTGTACCTCTTTTCTGTAAACTATGGTTAGCATCGGTCAGGCGCATTCATTGGATCATCCTTGTGAATGCAAGCTCATCTCGTCCATGTCATATCTTAGAGAGGCTTTAGATACCGTCCGATCTTTGTGAAAAAAAGGTGAGGGGATCTTATCTACGTTACTGGATCAAGTCCATAGGGCGAGACCGGATTCACCCTCACCTTCCTGATCGATGTTATTCAATTATCATGCCTTTCTGAGTTTTAATATACAAGGGCGAGATTGAGGACGATGGATCCGATGTGAAAGTGAACGTTTGACCGTCCTCAATCCGCCGTTTGCAATTGGGGATCTAACTGTGTCTTGCCCTCGCTTAATCGCTGGTAGGGGTGAAGCATCCTGTGCGGATAGCTTTGAGATGACGATGAATAATTTCGAGGAAGCTTCGCCCGTATTTCTCAACGATCTTCAATTGATGTATAAGAACAAAGGCAGATCGCCACGGTTGCTTCGCCCCTATTTCTCAAAGCGGTCTTCTATGGATGTATAAGAACGAAGGCAGATCGCCGCGGTCGCTTCGCTCCCTCACGATGACGATGTTGTGGAGGGTGTTGTATAAGGCGTATTGGAAGCACGGCTATGTCACATTACATCAATGCTTTTGGTGCCTCCAATCTCGCTCTACGAAAAATGTGGGTTGAAGGTGTGTTGTAAAACGCAAAATATCCAACCTACCTACACGCGGAACGGGACGAGCCACGTTCCCTACGACATACGGAACGGGACACCCTATCCGCTTCGCTACCAGGCCAGGGCTGCGTTCCCTACGACAAAACCGGGTTGAAAATCGCCGTCCATCCTGCGAAATCTATCGTACAATTGATAATCATGAAACTTGTCGTCCAGATCCCCGCCTACAACGAAGCCGGGCATTTGCCTGTGGTGCTTTCCGATATCCCGCGGCAGTTCCCCGGGGTTGATGAAGTGATCATCCTGGTGATCGACGACGGCTCCACGGACAACACTTCCAAAGTGGCGCTGGACAATGGCGCGGACTACGTCCTGCGGCACCGCCGCAACCGCGGTCTGTCGCGGGCTTTCATCAGCGGCGTGCAGTTCGCGCTGGCGCTTGGGGCGGACATCATCGTCAACACCGACGCTGACAACCAGTACCCCGGCAGCGAGATCAGCAAGCTGATCGCCCCTATCCTTGCCGACCAGGCCGACATGGTCATTGGCGACCGTCAGACCCTGGCTAACGAGCATTTCACCAAAAGCAAGCGTCTGATGGAGCATCTTGGAAGTTCCATCATGCGCCGGGTTTCCAAAACCGACGTGCCAGACGCGGTCAGCGGCTTCAGGGCTTTCTCCCGCTATGCTGCCCTGCGCCTCCAGGTCTACAACCCCTACTCTTATACGCTTGAGACGCTCGTGCAAGCTGGCAAGGGGCAGATGAAGCTCGTAAACGTGTCCATCTGCACCAACCCCGCCCTGCGCGAGTCGCGCCTGCACAAAGGCATTTTCAATTTTATCTGGCGGCAGGGCGGCGCGATTATCCGCTCCTACGTGCTCTACCAGCCCCTGCGCACCTTCGTCAGCATGGGTTCGCTGTTACTGTTGGCGGGCTTGATCCTTTTGGGGCGCTTCCTGGTCAGTTATTTCTTTTTCGCCCAGGGCTCGCGTTATATCCAGTCCGTCTCAATCGGCGGTACGCTGCTTTCTGCGGGTATAACCCTGATCATGTTCGGTTTCCTGGGAGATGCCATGCGTGCCAATCGCCAGGCGGCAGAAGAAACGATGATCAGCCAACGCGATCAAGCTCGCCTGTCGCAGCCCGAAAACTTGAAAGAATTCCAGGGCAATCCGGTTTATTCAACCAGCAATCCACCAGCGTTCAACTCCAACGAGTAAAGCAATCTTAAATTATTAAATTTTTCCGATCAGCCAAATCGCTGTGCTATACTCATATCCCACACGCTTTTAAAGCGTTTAGGATTACATAAATGTCATTTGTGCATCTTCATGTTCACTCCGCTTACTCTGTGCTCGACGGCTTTGGCAGCCCGTCGGCATTAGTAAAACGCGCCAAAGAACTGGGAATGCCAGCCCTGGCGCTGACCGACCACGGCACCATGTTTGGCACGCTGGATTTCTTCCAGGCTGCCACCGCTGAAGGCATAAAACCGATCATCGGGCTTGAGACTTACCTGGCTCCGCGCAGCATGCACGACAAGGACGTCTCGCGCGATAAATACTCCTATCACCTGGTTCTGCTGGCTGAGAACATGACCGGCTACCGCAATCTGCTTTCGATCGCGTCAGCCGCGCAGCTTGAGGGCTTCTACTACCATCCCCGCATCGACAAAGCTTACCTGGCCGCTCATTCTGAGGGGCTGATTGCCTCATCAGCCTGTCTGTCCGGTGAACTTCCCCGCGCTTTGCTGGATAACGACCCGGAACGTGCTGAACGCAGCCTGGCATGGTACCTGGATGTGTTTGGTAAGGACCGCTTCTTTCTTGAACTGCAGGATCACGATATTTCCGAGCTCTATCGCGTCAACCGCGGTTTGATTGAACTTTCACAAAAGACGGGCGCCCGCTTAGTGGCCACCAATGATGTGCACTATGTGCGGCGCGAGGATGCTGAGCTGCAGGATATCCTGCTTTGCGTCCAAACCGGAAAATTGCTCAGCGACCGCAACCGCATGCGCATGAACAACGACACCTACTACCTGCGCAGCCCCGAAGAGATGCAAAATCTTTTCTCCCAGGTACCCGAAGCCATCAGCAACACCCTCGAAATTGCCGAAAGATGTCATGTGGATCTGACGCGCAAGGGCTATCACCTGCCCCAGTTTGAGGTGCCAGCCGGGCAGACCGCCGCCAGCTTCCTGCGCGAACTTTGCCAGGAGGGTTTGAGACGCAACGTTCCGGATCAGGCTGACAGCGAAGAATTTCAAAAGCGCCTGGACTATGAACTCAGCGTCATCAATCAGATGGGTTTTGCGGAATACTTCCTGATCGTGTGGGATTTGTGCCGCTTCTCCCGCGAGAAAAAGATCTGGTACAACGTGCGCGGCTCGGGCAACGGCTCGCTGGTAGCATTCGCGCTGGACATCACCTCCGTTGAGCCGCTCAGCCACGCCCTGCTGTTTGAACGCTTCCTCAACCCTGACCGCGTAACCATGCCGGATATTGACCTCGACTACCAGGATGATCGGCGTGCCGAGGTGATGGAATATTGTAATCAAAAATACGGAGCCGATCGCGTGGCTCAGATCATCACCTTTGGCACCATGGCCGCTCGCGGCGCGGTGCGCGATGTAGGGCGGGTGATGGCTATCCCGCTGGCGGAAGTGGACCGGGTGGCAAAGCTTGTTCCGGGTCCGGTACAGGGCAAGAATGTGCCTATCCCGGCGTGCCTCAAGTCATCTTCCGAGTTGAGGGCAGTGTATGAATCCTCCGACCAAATGAAAACGCTGCTCGATACCGCCGGACGGATGGAGGGAAGCCTGCGCAACGTGGGCACGCACGCTGCTGGCGTGATCATCAGCGACAAACCGCTGACTGAATATCTGCCGCTGCACCGACCAACAAGCAGCAGCGATGAACTGCCGATCAAATCCGTGGCGCAGTATGACATGGACGGCATCAACTACCTTGGCTTGCTCAAGGTGGATTTCCTCGGCTTGGTGACACTCACGATCATGTCCAAAGCCTGTGAATATATTGCCCGGCGTCACGGCATTCAGTTGACTCTCAGCAGCATCCCCATAGATGACCCCGAAGTTTATCAATTTATCAGCGAGGGTCACACGGTTGGACTCTTCCAACTGGAAGGCAACGGCATGACCCGCTACCTGATGCAGATGCAGCCGAAGACCATCCATCATGTGATTGCCATGGTTGCGCTTTTCCGTCCCGGTCCGATGGAAAGCATCCCTGAATATATTGCCAACATGCACGGTGAAAAACCAGTGGTTTACCAGCACGAAAAGCTGGAACCCATCCTGCGCGAGACCTACGGACATGCGGTTTACCAGGAACAGATCATGATTGCTGCCATGCAGCTGGCGGGTTACAGTCCGGGCGAATCGGATGACTTGCGCTCCGCAATCTCAAAAAAGAAGGTCAAGGAAGTCAAAAAACACCGCGAAAAGTTCATCAAAGGCGCGGTCAAGAACGGCATCGAGCGGAAAACTGCCGAAGATATCTTTGCCCACTGGGAAGCTTTCGCACATTACGGTTTCAACAAGAGCCATGCCACCAACTATGGCATGATCGCGATCAAAACCGGATACCTGAAATATCACTATCCGGCGGAGTATATGACGGCACTGCTCTCTGCCTGGAAAAACGACAACGATAAATGCTCCACCTATGTTTCAGAATGCCACAACATGGGCATCGAAGTGCTGCCGCCGGATGTCAACCACAGCGGCTATGACTTCACCATCGAGGAGCAACCCGAAGGCAAAGCCAGCATTCGCTTCGGGCTTGGTGCTGTTAAAAATGTGGGTCAGGGATCGGTGGAGACTATCATCCAGGCTCGTGGTCACCAGGCTTTTTCGGATCTGAACGACTTCATCAGGCGGGTTGACCTGCGCAAGGTGGGCAAACGCCCCCTGGAATGCCTGATCAAGGTCGGCGCGCTGGATGCCTTTGGTCCACGTAAAGCGCTGCTTCGCTCAATTGACCAGATGGTCAATGTCTCCACCAGTCATATGAGGGCGATCGAAATGGGTCAGCTTGACCTGTTTGGCGCTGGAACGGTGGCTTTGCCCCACGTAGTTCTGCCCACCAACGTGCATGTGGACCCCAATGAGCAGCTCAGTTGGGAGAAAGAACTGCTCGGGCTCTATGTTTCCGACCATCCATTGAGTTCGTACATGACCCAGATTGCCGATAAGATCAGCCATACCTCAAATCAATTGGCTGAAGTAGAGACAAACAGCAAGATTGCGATTGGCGGATTGGTCAAACGCATACAGCCTGTCCTGACACGAAAAAATCAGAATATGGCTTTCGTCACCCTTGAGGATCAATTTGGCGAGGTCGACCTGGTCATGTTCCCCTCAAACTGGGAACGAGACAACCGCATGGTGGAACTGGGCAGCCTGCTGGTGGTGGAGGGTAAGCTGCAGCACCAGGAACGCGGCACATCCGTGTTGGTGGATCGCGTCAGGCGGATTGGGGTGGATGACGCCCTTGGAGAGCAATTTAACCAAAACAGCGGTAAACAATATGAGCGTTTGCTTGACAATTACCTACCAGATATTCGCCTTTTATCACGCTATCGCGTTGGTGAAGCAGGGGAACCGGATCCCGAAGACGAGCTGGAACCACTTGAGGAGTTCGACGATCCGGAAGATGAATTTTGGGGAGTTGGCTTGGATATGGACGAAGAACCACCAGCAGGCATGTTCCTGGTTGAAGAACCTGAAATGCCTGAGGATGCCCCCCATCTCGAGCAGGAGATCCTGCCCCAAATCCCTGAAGCCGAACCACAAACGGCGGCTCCGTTGCCATCTTCAGCAAGCGATACACCAAACGATACACTGGCAGTCAAGGATGTACGCGTGGTTGAAAGGCAGGTCTTGGTGGTGCAGATTGCCAAGGATGAAGCCCCGGACCGTATCACCCGCAAGATCCACCATCTGCACGGTTGGCTGGGTTCTCATCCAGGCGAAGACCAGTTCGCTTTTCAGTTTTTTGCCGATGGAAGATGGAAAGAGTACGTCTTTCCGAATGAAAGCGTGCAGATAAGCCAAAACCTGCTGGACCAGTTAGCTGGATTTCTGGAGAAGGACAGCTTTTCCATTCGCAAAGAACGCTTTGAAATCCAGGATGACTGATCATTAATTTGTCCTTCAATCTGAACAAAATTCTTTATCCAATTTTATGCTTTTACTTCCATTCAGGCGTAAACCGTATTGTGCATTCTGGGAGAATGCGAAGTGAGACCGCAGGACAAAGAACCCCATGCGCAGGGACAGACGCGCGGGTTGGAATTGGCTATAATTGAAACTCAAAGGAAGCGCAGGTGAATTATGAGAGAAATTCGTTTAGCACTGGTAGGATTTGGAAATGTTGGGCAGGCATTTGCCCGCTTGTTGGTTGAAAAGCGGCAGGAGCTGGAAACTGACTTTGGCATCAGCCCGGTGGTCACTGGCATCAAAACCGGCCGGCATGCCTCCTGCATCAATCCGGCAGGGATCGACCTGGAACAGGCTCTGTCCTTTATGGACGAAGGTCGTCCGCTTACCGGGCTTGACACCTTCAGCTTTTCAGGGGACACAATGGAATTTATCCACTCCTGTCCGGCGGACGTGATGTTTGAAACCACACCCGTCAACCCCATCAGCGGTCAACCTGCCCTGAACCATCTCCGCCACGCCCTCGAGCACGGCATGCACGTCATCACCGCCAACAAAGGTCCCGTGGTTTATGGCTATCGAGAGCTCAAAGAACTTGCTGCCAGGCAGAGGCTTGGTTTCCGTTTTGAGTCAGCCGTGATGGATGGCGCGCCGATCTTTTCGCTCTTTCGCCACCCGCTGCGGGGTGCCCGTCTGATTAGTTTCAGCGGCATCCTCAACTCCTGTACGAACTTACTGCTCGATCGCATGGGGCAGGGCGAGACGCTCGAAGAAGCGATTGCTTATGGAGCGTCCATCGGCATCACCGAAACCGACCCCAGCAACGATGTGGACGGCTGGGACGCGTCAATCAAAGTGGCAGCGCTGGCTACTGTGCTGATGGATCATCCACTGACGCCAGTGGAAGTTGACCGGGAAGGCATCCGCGAGATCACCAGGGAAATGATCGCTGAGGCAGAAGCTGCAAGCGAACGCTGGAAGCTGGTCTGCAAAGCCTATTGGCAGGATGGAGACTTTGTTGCCCGGGTGCGCCCCGAACGGGTTGGACCGGAATCGCCCTTATATAGCGTGGGCGGCACCTCTTCTTTTGTCAACTTTGAACTCGATGTGCTGCCCGGACTGGGCGTTCTTGAATCAAACCCCAGCCCGAAAACCACCGCCTACGGGATGCTCGCGGACCTGATTGATCTGGAGGGGGAACAGGCATGATCGGTGTTTTTCTTGGGATAGGCACCAACCTTGGCGACCGGGAGCGCAACCTCCAGGAGGCGCGCCAGGTCTTGAGCCAACGGCTGGAGATCCTCAAGGAATCATCCATCTACCAGACCGCACCCTGGGGCTATCTGGACCAACCTGCCTTTCTCAACCAGGCGATTGAAGCCCAAACCGCTTTGAGCTCGTTGAACCTGCTGGATGTTCTCAAGCAAACCGAAAATGAATTGGGACGGCAGGAAAACTTCCGCTATGGTCCAAGGCTGATCGACCTGGACATCCTGTTTTATGGCAACAGGATTATCCAGACTCCCCGTTTGCAGGTACCGCATCCGCGCTTGACGCAGCGTGCTTTTGTGTTGGTGCCGCTGGCAGAAATTGCGCCGGATTTTGTGCATCCACAAAATAAACAGACCATCACCCAATTGCTTGCGGCTTTGCCGGACCTGGGAGGGGTGCAAAAGTGCGGATAGGGCTGGCGTTTGCGGCGTTGCTCTTGCCGGGGCTGGCATGGTGGCTGTGGTTTGGCGATCGCCGCAAGGACGGCGCCCAGGCGCTAGCTGAGATCATCACGATCAGCGCCAGTTTCATTGCGCTTGGAACGCTTGGCTTCTATACCGTTCGTCTGAAGTTCACCCCGCTCTTACTTGGGATCGTGCTGGGTGTGTGCTTTGGGGTCGCATTTGCCGGGCTCATTCGCAGAGGCAAAGGAGCGTTCAACAAAACCTGGCTGTTTGCCCTGCTTGGCTTGGCGTTTGCCCTGGCGTGGCGCTTTTGGCAGGCAAGAGATCTGGTTTTGCCTAATTGGGTCGATTCCCAACATCACGTCCTGATCGTTCGAAAAATGATCGAATTTGGCGGGCTGCCGAGCACGCTCGAGCCTTACCTGCCCGGACCGTTTTACTATCACTTTG
>DIWN01000099.1 GCA_002423495.1 Anaerolineaceae bacterium UBA6105
CGAGGTCAATCCCATCCAGATACAGTTGTCCATCAATAGACACGGTAAACGGGATGACCATAATATCCAACTGCTGCGCCATCTCCGATGGCACCTGGGCAACGCTGTCGGTCACGATAGCAACGTTCCGTTCGGAATCAGTGATCGCTTTTTGGGTGTTGTCGGTGAAGTCCATAGATTGTTTTCCTTTCTCTCAAATTATTTCGATAGGAAACATTGACCGAGGTACTCTTCCATCAGAAAAGGACAATGCTTATTCAAGATCTGGTATTACTTCAGGAAAAAAACTACATCCGCCGGCATACCAGGCTTGAGCTTCAGGTCGGGATTGGGCACAATTAATTTAATGGCATAAACCGTAGCTTGCCGCCCATCGACGGTCTGGACATTGCGAGGGGTGAATTCGGCTTGCTCCGAGATGTGTGCTACCGTTCCCGTAAAGGTTTCATTGGGGTAGGAATCCACAGTGAGTGAAACCTGATCGCCGAGCTGTACCTTTCCGTATTCGGTTTCGGGGATGTACACCACCAGTTCCACCTCTTCCAACTGGCCAATTACCATGACCACGCCAGCCGGAGCGACAGTTTCCCCTACTTCCAGGTTACGGGTCAACACCACCCCATCGGATGGGGCGACGATGATTGTTTTCGCAATCTGTGCATTAATCAATTCAAGGTTTGCCTGCGCTTGTTTAGTGGCGATCTTTGCTTGCTGGGCAACAGCCTCTGCCTGCTCAAGGGCTTTCTTGGCAGCTATCACTCTGGGCGAATCCAACCCAGTTTCGAGTGTACGCGAGTAATCCAATACCATGTTATAAGTTTCCTGGGCAATAAATACTTTGGCGCGTGCTTCGAGCACATCAACCGCACCCTCTGTGGTTAACGCTCTATCATAATCTTGTTGGGCATCTTCTAGGTTATCTTTTGCATCGTCGAAAGCTGTTTGGGCTTCATCCTTCAAAGCCTGGCCTTCACGCGCCTCATTTGCCTTATCCAGCACACTTTGAGTAATTTGGTAAGCCAGGCGGGCATCAGCAAGCCGCTTCTCTATATCGAGAAAACCCTGACTGGTGGATCGTTGTTCGATCCATGACAAGTTTTCCTGAGCTTGACTTAAAGCTTTTTCAGCATCTTCCAGATATGCTTGGGCAGATTCCATTTGTTCAGCTTTGCTAAAATACCAGGAAGGCTGATCAAAATCAGATGGCATATCAGTCAACCAGTCAGCCGTACGATTGGGCTGCTCCTCGCTCAAGGCAGCTTTGATTGCCGTGTCATATTGCACCTGAGCAGATTCTAAACCCGCCTCAGCTACGACAACGGCAGCTTGAGCCGTTTCCAGGCTGGCAGCGGCAACATTACGTTGAGCACGGAGCATACTGTCATCGAGACGGAAGATTTCATCACCGGTCCTCACCTGTGCACCTTCCTCAAAGCTGACCGAAACAACCTGACCGCCAATTTGGGGCGAGATGTTGACTTCAAGCGCGGAAATCGTACCGGAAGCTTTGAGATCAGTAGTATTTGTGTCGTTAAATGTGGCACAGGCGCTTAACACTATACTTAAAACAATGATGAGAGGTGCTAGTAGATAGAGATGTTTTTTCATTTTGAACTCCTGAATATTAATAAATCCTTGTGTCAAGAAGGGAAATGTTCCAGATTTGAGGCTACAAGCGCTTATGGAACATAAAAACACTGGCAAAGAACACAACAAGACTGAATACAGACATTGGCCAGATCCAATTCCATAGGACAAAGAAATCAGCGCCTTTGAGAATGATGCCGCGTACAATCTCAAGGAAATATGTTACTGGTAATAGGTAGCCAGAATAGTAGGCTAGCCAGGGCATATTTTCGCGCGGAAATAACAATCCTGCTAGCAGGAAAGATGGCAGCATAATGAATGATGACATGTACATTGCCTGCATTTGGGTTCGCGAGATAGTAGAGATCAACACGCCCAGTCCGAGCGAACCGAGCAGGAAAATCAAGCTTAAACCTGCCAGTAAGGCAATGCTTCCGGCCACTTGTACGCCAAACAATAACGCTCCTGCGCCCACAGTCATGGCAACATTCAGGAAGGCTACCAGCACAAAAGGCAGAATCTTTCCGAGAATCAATTCCCAAGAACGTACCGGTGTAACAATTAACTGTTCCAAAGTCCCCTGCTCGCGCTCACGTACGATAGCGAAGGCAGTCAGCAATAGGGTCTGGACTTGCAGAATGACCGCCACCAGGCCGGGTATCATAAAATTCATTCGGCGCATGTCTGGGTTGTACAGATAGAGTATATGGGTGTCTATTGGCAGGCTGATAGTCAAGCCTGCTCCACTACGTTCAAGGCGTTGAATGAGGATTTGTTGCGATGTCGCCTGGCTTACGGTTTCTGCAGCCAGTTGCGCGGTCTGGGCTATGGTCGGGTTTGAACCGTCAATATAAAACTGGATTGCTCCCACTCCCCCGGTGCTGATGTTACGCCCAAAATCTTCGGGGATATAAAGACCCGCCTTGACCGAGCCAGCATCAAGCATCTCCAGAATTTCAGCTTCATTTTGAGCAACGTGGGTGACCAAGTAGAATCCACTCGCGCTGAATTTCTCCAGCAGGGTACGGCTGGCGTCCGTATGCGAGAGATCAGCTACTGCCAAAGGCAAATCTTCCACGTCATTGGCAACTGCATATCCCAGCAAAATTAACATCATCACTGGCATAATAATGACCAGTGCCAGCGTACGCGGGTCGCGGATAATATGCAGCCATTCTTTGCGCACAATTGTCGCCATGCGGCGAAAACCTCGTCCCATGTATACCTCCTATTCGATTTCTGCCCGCAATCGCAGGCGATTTTCTTTGTCAACCAGCGAAACGAATACGTCTTCCAAAGATGGCAGAACGCTATCGATGCGTCGGGGGTCAATGCCATTCTGAACCAACGCTTGCCGGATGGCATTCTTTGCTGTTTCTGTCTCGACCAGTACGTGGAGCGACACACCGTGCGCAGACACGTCTGTAACTTCAGGCAAGGCTTGCAGAATAGGTTCGGCGGCTGCGGGTTGGTTGCAGTCTACTTCAAGCAAAACCCCTTCCATCGCTTCTTTGAGCGAATCGGGGTCGTTCAGCGCGATTAACCGCGAATTGTACATCATGCCGATCATGTTG
>DIWN01000060.1 GCA_002423495.1 Anaerolineaceae bacterium UBA6105
CGGCTGAGCGCGTTTTCGAGTTCATTAATGAATCAGAGATCGAACCTGACTCTGTCGACGCCATAGCGCTTGAGAAGGTGCGGGGAAAAGTGGAGTTTCGCAATGTGTGGTTCGGCTATAACCCTGGCGATTATGTCATCAAAGATTTCTCGATGGTCGTCGAACCCGGGCAAAAAATTGCCATCGTTGGTCCGACTGGTGCCGGCAAAACCACGCTGGTCAAACTGCTGATGCGCTTCTACGACATCGAACGCGGAGAAATCCTGATTGATGATATCAACATCCAGGACATGAGCCGTGAAAATCTGCATACCCATCTTTCGATGGTGCTCCAGAACACCTGGCTTTACAACGGCACGATCCGCGAAAACATCCGCTATGGACGGCAGGACGCCAGCGATGAGGAAGTAGTTCATGCGGCGGATATGGCTTATGCCGACCACTTCACCCGCACGCTTCCGGGCGGCTACGACATGGTTCTGAATGAAGAAGCCTCAAACGTCTCTGCCGGTCAGAAACAGCTCCTGACCATTGCGCGCGCTGTGCTGGCTGACCCAACCATCCTGATTTTGGACGAAGCTACCAGTTCGGTTGACACCCGCACCGAAGTGCTGATCCAAAAAGCCATGGACAAACTGATGGTTGGGCGCACCAGCTTTATTATCGCCCACCGGCTCTCCACCATTCGCAACGCCGATCGCATCCTGGTGCTGCGCGATGGCGACATTGTGGAACAAGGCTCGCATGACGAGCTGTTGGCACGCCAGGGCTTCTATTCTGAGCTCTACCAAAGCCAGTTCCTGCAGCCGGTCGACGCATAAGAGATCGGTTTAATAAATAATCAATTGGAGGCTATCATGCCAAGAGCTACCTATACATTTCCGGGCGGGTTCCTTTGGGGAGCTGCTACCGCCGCGCACCAAGTGGAAGGCAACAATCTGAACAATGACTGGTGGGCGTGGGAACAGCAAGAAGGGCGCATCCTCAACGGTGACCGGTCCGGCAAGGCTTGCGATTGGTGGGCAGGGCGCTGGCGTGAGGATTTTGATCGCGCGCATGAGGCTTACCAAAACGCGCACCGCCTTTCCGTGGAATGGTCGCGCATTCAGCCCGAGCCCGACCGTTGGGATGAGAGCGCGCTTGATCGCTACCGCCAGATGCTGCTCGGGCTCAAAGAGCGCAACATGGTGCCGATGGTCACACTACACCACTTCTCCAATCCGATCTGGTTGGTGGAGATGGGCGGCTGGGAAAACGAAGCTGTAATTGACCTCTTTGCGGCATTTTCACGCCGGGTGGTGGAAGCCCTGGGCAACCACTGCAAGCATTGGGTCACTATCAACGAGCCAAATGTTTACATGGCCGGTGGTTACCTGGGCGGTGGGTTTCCTCCAGGCAAAAATGATCTCAAAGCAGGTCTGAAAGTTCTGAGCAATTTGCTCAAAGCGCATACTGCCGCTTACCAGGCGATCCACGAGGTGCAAAGCGAGGCACAGGTGGGCGTCGCTCACCATTGGCGCGGTTTTCTGCCGGCTAATGGCAACCCCCTCACCCGCTACAGCACAAATCTTTTCAACAAGGTATTTAATGAGGCCTTTCCCCAGGCCTTGGTCACGGGCAAATTCGATGCTTCTCTTCTGAAAGAAGATGTTCCCCAGGCAAAGAATACCCAGGATTTCATCGGACTGAATTATTACACGCGCGAACTAATCCATTTTGATCTTGGCAAGCGGGCGGAGATGTTCACCCAGAGGTCTTACCCTAAAGACGCGGAACTTTCGGAAACAGGTTTCTTGAGCAACGATCCTGAAGGTTTCAAGGCCTGCATCAAATGGGGGGCACAATTTGGAAAGCCGATTTACATCACCGAGAACGGCGCTGAAGATAGCAAGGACGATTTCAGGCGCAAGTACCTTGTGGAGCATCTTCATGCGATGTGGCATATGATCAACCACAATATGCCGGTGAAGGGGTATTTTCACTGGAGCCTGGTGGATAATTTTGAGTGGGAGCGGGGTTGGAGCCAGCGTTTTGGGCTTTGGGGGCTTGACCCTGTTACACAGCTGCGCACCAGGCGCAAGAGCGTGGACCTTTACGCGGAGATCTGCCGCAGCAACAGTATTACGGCTGAAGCTGTTGAGAAGTACTGCCCGGAGGTTTACGACCGGCTCTATCCGGTTTAATTGTGGAGGAATCACGTCATCGCGAGCTTCATTTGCGCGGCGATCTGCCTGCTCTTGTTGGGTAGGGCTGGGCTTTAGTCCAGCCGTTGAACTTGCGCATTGCCAGATGATTGTGGAGGGAGCAAGCCCCCTCCGTACGGCTCTATCCTCCCCGTCATCGCGAGCGAAGCGCTTGTACCTGCGAACAAACCCGCCGTAGGGCTGGGCCTCGGTCCAGCCGCTAAGCTAACTGATGCAAATAGTGGCGGAGGGAGCAAGCCCCCACCGTACGGCTCCATCCTCACCATCATATCGCCACTGATTCACAAGATAAAAAACGACGCTCGTAGGGCGAGATTGGAAGCACTATACACTCCCTCTTGCAGAAACCTTGGTGTGCTTCCAATCCGCCATTAACAATTCAAGACCTCGAAAATGACCTTTGCTTTTCGTAACTCTCTCGACGGCGGATTGAGGGCACGATACGTTCAATCATCAAATCGTTCAAGGTGCCCTCAATCTCGCCCTACGGCCACGTCATCGCCCTGCGTAATTCATCCTTCCATCAACCCGGCATTGGCGCGTTTCTTGCAACATAACAGGCAGGTATATTGGAAGGAGTTCATTATGTCTGGACTACTGATCGCGTTCATAAAACAATTTTTCCTCCCCTTGGGGTTTGTGGCTCTATTGCTATTCCTCACGCTCCTTCTGATTAATAATCATCCCAAAACAGCCACCTGGTTCGTGCTGATTGCCCTCGTCATCGTTGCCGTTTTAGGTAATCCGATCTTCTCCACCTTTTTCACCCGCTCGATGGAATGGCGCCATATGCCCATTCCCCCAGGAACCAAAGCCGACGCCATCGTGGTGCTCGCCCAGGGCACGCTTTCCGCGGAAACCCCACGCCAGCGCGTGGAAGTGCAGGATCAGGCAGATCGCCTGCTTTACGCCGCCACGCTCTACCAGCAGCAAGCCGCTCCTCTGATCATCATCAGCGGAGACTATAGCCAAACAGCTTCCGCTCACACGCTGCTGCTTGAACTTGGCGTGCCTGCTGAAGCCATGCTGCTGCAGAGTGAAGCCTCCAACATTCGCGCCGATGCCGAACTTACAGCTCCTGTCCTTGCTTTACAAAACGTCGAACATATCCTGCTGATCACTTCTGCGATCCAAATGGATCGCGCTTACTTTTTGTTCCGCCAACTCAATGTTGAGGTCACACCCGCGCCGGCAGACTACCACGTCAGCCTGCAAGACTGGGAGACCCTGACAGAGTGGAATTGGCGCAGCATTATCACCAAGCTCATGCCCACCAGCGAAGCCTTCGACCAATCGGTTGCTGTGCTTTGGGAATATGTGGGGTTGACATTCTATCGCATCAAAGCGATCTTCTAAATTGTTAAAATCGCTGACCCTCTATCAGCGACAAAACTTCCGCAAAAAGTCTGCCAACCGCCCGGTTGGCAGACTTGATTAAACCCCAATGGAACCTTATGAAGCTCAAAACCGTCAATAATTAGAACCTTTTACAGGAGGAAACTTATGTTTCATAAAATTTCGTTTGTAATAATGTGCGTGATGTTGCTTGCTGGCTGTGCTGCCAGCCCCACGCCAACTACACGATCAGGAAATCTCATGGGCAAACTGGCCTATGAAACCGCCCCCCAGTTCACAGAAGGTGAACTGCAGCAGCTCGTGGCAAGCCAAAACGAATTTGCCAGTGCGATCTTTGCGCACCAGGCTGAAGCCAAAGAAAACCTGGTGATCTCACCTTACAGCCTCTACCAGGCGCTCAGCATGCTCTACGCCGGCGCAGCAGGAGAAACTGCCAGCGAAATGCAGCAGGCAATGCGCCTGCCCTGGGAAGATGCCCGTATGCACCGCCTGGTGAACGCGCTCAACCAACAGATTCTCAACTCTGCTGGCATAGGCGATGAGGGTAGCCAGGCCTTTGACCTGCAGATTCCCAACGCTCTGTGGGCTGACAAAAATGGCACCTACGAGTAAGCTTTCCTGGATATCCTTTCTCAAAACTATGACACCGGGATGAAAATACTGGACTTTAAAGATGCCAGCGCTGCTGCGGATGCCATCAACGCCTGGGTTGAAGAGCAAACAAATCAAAAAATTCAACAACTTGCGGACCCTGCCATGTTCAGCGGTGACACCGCCCTGGCGCTGACCAACGCGGTCTACTTCAAAGCTGCCTGGCGCTATCCATTCAACGAGGCCGCCACAGCCGACGCGCCTTTCACCATCCTCAATGGCGAGCAGCTAAGCGTGCCCACCATGCGCCTGAGCGAGATGCTCAACGCTAGCGTCACGGAAGAGCTCACCATGGTGCAACTGCCCTATGCCGGCGGGACGATGGTGATGGAAATCCTCATGCCCAGCCTCGACGCGTGGAACGATCCCGCTGCGCTTGCTGAGCTTTGGGCATCTCCGCAGGGATTGCCCGAATTGCAGCCGGAAAATGTATCCCTCAGCATGCCGAAGTTCCGCATCGAAACCCTAACGATGGATATGATCCCGGCTCTCAACGCCAATGGGATGCGGCTTGCCTTCACCGACGATGCCGATTTTTCTGGCATAAGCGGGGATGAATCCCTTTACGTCAGCACAATTGCTCAAAAAGCCTTTATTGACGTCAACGAACAGGGCACGGAAGCCACAGCCGCAACCATCGCAGTTGTGACACAAAAAATGGCTCCGGGTGGAGAACCCCTGCAGATCACCATTGACCGCCCCTTCATTTTCCAGATCCGCGACACAGCCACTGGCGCCATCCTTTTCATTGGCTCCGTGATGCAGCCTTGAGCCTGGATCGGAACAAACAGGTTGAAATAAGCGTCCAATATACAGCGGACTTACAGAAACCCCCAAGAGGAGAAAGAAAGAATGAAAACAAGCAAAATCTTATTTAGTATCGTAATGATCAGCGCTCTCATGCTGGGAGCCTGTGTACCTGCCCAAGCCCCAACAGAGCCCTACCCTGTGACCGAGCCGGAAGAGCCTTCGAATGCAGAAGACGAGCCGGGCAACATCACTGACTCAAGCGGCGACATGGCTTATATCGTTGACCCCCAGGCTGACCCTAAAGCCGTCAGGCAGCTTGCCCAGGCCAATAACGGCTTTGCGCTGGCGCTCTACCAGGCACTGCGCGATGAAGACGGCAACCTGATCTACTCGCCTTACAGTATTTTCCAGGCGCTGCTCATGACGGGCGCCGGCGCTGAAGGCGCGACTGCAAGCCAGATGGCAAGTGTACTGGGAGTGGACCTGGACGATCCTGAAATCCACAATTTGATGAACGCCCTCAATAAAGTGCTCACCACACAACCCGAGTATCTCAACGATGGCGCCCAGCCTCTGACCTTCAATATCGCCAATGCTGTCTGGGCTCAGAAGGACTATCATTTTGAGCAATCCTTCCTGGATATCCTTTCAGCCAATTACAACGCCGGGCTGAAACTGGTGGATTTCAACAACCCTGAAGACGCGCGCGCCCTTATTAACTTGTGGGTGGCTGCTCAAACCAACGACAAGATCCAGGAGCTCATTCCTGCAGGCTTGCTCGATCAGATGACCCGCATGGTGCTCACCAACGCGATTTACTTCAAAGGCGGGTGGTCCAACCAATTTGAAGAAAAAGATACCGAAGACGGCAGCTTCACGCTCGCCGACGGTAGCAGCGTGACTGTGCCCTTCATGCACGGCAATTTCACCCTCTCCGCACTGGTGAACGAGCAACTCTCGGCAGTCAGGCTGCCCTACGAAGGCGGAAACTATGCCATGGCAGCTATTATGCCCCAGGATAATTTTGCAGAGTTTGAGGCAGAATTGACCGCCTCAGACCTGGAACAATTTCTGAATAGTCTCCAGTCTTCCTCAGCCATGGTCGACCTCAGCATGCCAAAATTCCAGGCTGAAAGCCGCTTTGGTTTGGGCGAAATACTGGCTGGGCTCGGCATGTCGGACGCTTTTGATGCCCAAAAAGCTGATTTTTCGGGCATGACCGGCAAACCTGACCTGATGATCAGCTCGGTCTTGCACCAGGCGACCATCGACGTCAACGAGGAAGGCACTGAAGCTGCCGCGGCAACCGCTGTGGCAATGAGCGTGACCTCCATGCCCGGAGAGAGCTACACCATCCGGCTTGACAAGCCTTTCATCTACGTGATCTATGAAACCACTACCAACACCATCACTTTTATGGGACGCGTGGTGAACCCGTAATCGGTTTTAGCAATAAAAAACTCCTGCAAATGCAGGAGTTTTTTTATATTGTCTTTGTTTAGCCAACCATGTATGCCATCGAAACAGTTCCGGGGCCAACATGGCTGCCGATCACCGGGCTGACCTCCGAGCGAATGACTTCGATCGGGCTCAGACGCTCTTTGGCGAGATCTTCCATGATGACCATGTCATCAAATGCCAGGGCGTGGAAGGGTGCCAGGCGAACCGGCGTTCGGCCGTCAACGCCCTTTTCGATCAATTCCACCATGCGGCTCAGTGCTTTCTTGCGCGACCTCACGCTCTCAACTAACTCGATTTTGCCATCACGGATCTCCATGATCGGTTTCAGGTTCAGTGCCGAGCCAAGCATGCGCTTGGCAGAGTTGATGCGTCCGCCGCGATGCAGGTACTCGAGCGTGTCCACCGTGAAGAAGACACCAATGCGCCCATAAGCGTCCTGGGCTAATTCGTGGCATTCCTGCAGGCTTGCGCCTTTTTCAGCCGCGCGGGCGACTTCCAAAACCATCAGGCTGAGCGCCATCGAAACAAGTTTCGAGTCCATCACAATCAGGTTTTCAGGGTTTCCCATTTCAACTTTGGCCTGAGCCGCCGAGTCGATCGTGGCTGAGAGGCCGCTGGAAAAACCCAGGTAGAGCACCTGGTTGCCGGCATCCAGCAATTTCCCAAAGACCTCGAGGAATTGCCCCACCGTCGCCTGGCTGGTGGTCGCCATGTTTTTGGATTGGGCTAATTGTTGGTAAAACTCCTCGGCCTGGATGTCGACCCCATCAAGGTAGGATTTGCCTTCCCAGTTGACCGTCAGTGGTACGACTGGAATTTTATATTGATCTACATATGCCTTTGGCAGGTAAGCCGATGAATCAGTGACGATAATTACATTATTCATAATAGCCTCATCAATCATAATTTCGTTAAAGTATAGCACACCCGTCTTAACCCTGCCTGTTCAATCCCCATACGATTTAGGGCTTTCAGCGAGGTTTTGGCGTTCCCGGATAGTTTTTGATAGGTTCAGAAACCTCACCAGTGATAATATGACGACATCTTGCCTGACGCATCCATCCCCAAAAGGGAGGTTGCGGATCTAAGAAAGGGTTTTATGGAAAATATTAATGTAGAAAACCAAAGTGGGATCGAGGAGGATCAAATTTCTCCATCGCTCACAGAAGAAAAGACAGTCCACACAGAGGGCAGACTTAAGCGCCCGTTTCTGATCCTGCTCGTAGCTTTTGCGGCAGCGGTGCTGCTTGATCTGCCCTTCTTTGAGAAGAGTTGGGGCTGGCATTGGGCAGTCGCGGTTAATCTGTACCTCATCGCGGTTGTTGTGAGCGCGCACCTGGAGGGCAAACATCTGCCGATCCCGAGCCTAACGTTGATCGTGCTCACCAGCCTGACTGCTCTGCTGACGGGCTTCCGTACTGCCAGCACCACCACCATTGCGCTGGTGCTTGTTAGCGGGCTGGGCATGCTGCTGGTGACAGTCAGCCTGCTGAACGGGCAGTGGATGCAGTTCCGCCTGCGCGAACTGATCGGGGAGCTGTTCAAGCTGATCCCCTCAGGTGTAATTGGCACACCCGCATTGATGCTGGAAGGCATTCAGTTTTCGCAAACCAACAAGGAACAAAACCCGTCAAAAAGCAAGCCAGGTCTGGCTATCTTGCGCGGCGTTCTGATCACCATCCCCCTTTTGCTGTTATTTAGCTTGCTGCTGGCTGCTGCCGACACGATCTTTTCCGATATGCTCGGCTCCGCTTTTGATTGGCTCAAGCTCGATATTTTTGACAACTTCATTCCGCATATTTTGATTATTTTGTTCCTGACCTGGCTCGGGGCTGCCGCGCTCTGGCACGCGCTGACAAAAAGTGAAAAACCACTGGCGATCCAACCTGACAAACCCTTGTTCAAACCTTTTTTGGGATTGACTGAAACCAGCATTGCCCTGGTCAGTCTGAACATCTTGTTTGCTTTCTTCCTGGTGGTGCAATTTCGCTACTTCTTTGCCGGCTCTGCCAATGTGAGCATCGATGGCTTCACCTACGCCGAATATGCCCGGCGCGGCTTTTTCGAGCTGGTGGTTGTTGCCTTGATTACCAGTGTGTTGTACTTCAGCCTGGCATCCTTCACCAAACGCGACACAGGGGTAAAAAAGCGCGCTTTTTCAGTGATGGCGGGTCTGCTGCTGGCACAGGTCAGTGTGATGCTGATTTCGGCTTTTCAGCGTCTGCGCCTCTATGAGCAAGCTTATGGCTTCACGAGCTCGCGCCTGGCAGCGCATGTCTTCATGGTCTTTGTCGGGTTGCTATTGCTGGCATTAATCATCATGGAGCTGACAAATTCATTCCGCAAGCTGGGGCTGGTGTTGGTGCTCGGCGTGCTGGCTTTTGCGCTGGTGATGGTGGGGCTCAATGAGGACGCCCTGATCGCCCAACAGAACCTGGAAAGGGCTGTGCAGGGTGAAAAACTCGATGCCGCTTACCTGATTCACGGGCTCTCCAACGATGCGGTGCCGACGCTCTTCCGCACCATGGATGACCCGCAGCTTAATCCCGAATTGCGGGAAAAGCTGCAGTTGGTGATGGCATGCCGCTTTGCTAATTTTGAAGATAATTACGGAGAAGCCACCTGGCAGTCGATCACTATTCCCACACTGGCTGCCGTAAAGCTCTACGCAGAGCATGATGAAGTGCTCAGCGGCATCCCGCTCAACACTATCGGTAATGGTGCTGCCGTAAGCATTGATGGCGAAACTATCTGGTGCTTCGGTTTGCCGGATTGATGACGACATGGAATTTCCTGACTAATACCGGATTTCGTAGATCGGAATGAGACCGCCTCACAATGTCAGCCAGGCAGAGCGTTTCGCGGGCTCACTCCGACACAATAGATAAACGGCGGAGTGAACGGACCCTTGCAGCTACGCTGCCAGGGCAGGTGAGGCGCATTCCGCCCTTCGAACTCTCATAACCCAAATGAACACATGAATTGCGGTATCATTTGATAGGAATACCTTAACCATGCACACTCAATCGCTTTCTCCCCAGGACGCCACCGGTCTGCTCAGCCTGATCGGTTTAATAGCCCTATTTGTTGGGCTGCTATTCCTTGTCAGGCACATGCAGCGCAAGCGCCAGGAGGGATCCAAATCCAGCCCATCCTCAGCAACCAAACCCTTTCCGCAAACCTCAAGCTACACCCAGCGGCTCCCATCCTTCAGGCCGGAAGATCTGCCTGAGAGGCAGGCTGCCTTACGTCAGGCTTTCGAAGAATGGAAGGCTGTTTACCTGCTGCGCGGGCTGGACGGAAAAACGGAATTTTTGCGCGGAGCAACCCACAAACGCGGCTTGCGCTACCATGTAAGCAGCACGAGCATGGCGCAAGGATTGGCGCTAATCATTCAGACGCATATGGCAGAGGATGGAGATGATTCTCGCGGCAGTTTCGAGCGCTTGCTGGCACACCTGCTGGCGCACCCCGCCCTGGACCATTCCGCCCTCAGCAGCTGGCTATCCATGCCGGACCTGCCCACCTCTCCCCGCCTTGAGCCCGACCTGCATGCGGAAGCCTGGATCCTGGCTGGGCTTTTGGCTGCCAGAAAGCAGTGGGGTGCTTTGCAGCGCTACAATTCTGACCAGATCTTCCAGGAACGCTCACAAGCACTGCTGGATGCCCTCAAGTCTCATTTCCAAGACCAGGATGTGGTCTTCAGCCCGCTTTTGTTGCGCTTGATCGCTCAACAGAAGCCTGATCCGCTTTGGCAGGCGCAAACTGAGGCGGATTGGAAGGCACTGGCGCCGCGCTTGCGTGAGGAAAATGGGCTGCCCGGCAGACTGCAAGGCTTAAGCCTGCTGCAAATCGGCTTGGATGCTTTGTTATTCCCTGGCGATGGTTTTGCTGAAAAAGCTGACCTGGCTTTTTCGCGCCTGGAGCGCGCGTTATCTGACCAGGATGCGCTTGAAGGTGAGGTGGAAGAGGGCTTTTCGCGCCTTGCCAGCCTCAGTTGCTGTGTTCCACTGGCGCTGATTTACAAGAATGGGGGGGTTGCTGATCAGCTCTGGGCGCGTCTGCTCGAGGCGCAGCCAGCCAAACAGGACGCACTGGGCGCCAGCTTAAGGCTGATAGCGATGATGAGCATGGCAGGAACACTCTGGCTGGGAGAAAACGGCACTGAGCCGCCCTCTATAACATTGGAATAGAATCAATCTCCACCCTGTGGATTAATCCAAGAAAATCTTCCTGACGGATGGTGCTGTAGTCTTTGCTGCAAATATAGGCCGCGCGGAAAGCAGCCGCGCGTCTCGTGATTTCTACCAGGGGCAGTTGTCTGACAAATCCATCCACGATACCAGCGCATAGGGCTCCCCTCGCGCCTGTCACTCTCCGAATCGTCACCTTTAAGGGAGAAGCCATCACCATCAGCCTTTTTGAGGAAAGCAGCACACCGCCGTTTTCGAGCATGATGGCCACATACTCGATCCCTTGCTGTAAGAAGTGCATCGCCGCCCGCTTAGCCATGTCAAGAGTCCCAATTTCAAAGTCCACCAGGCGCGCCGCCTCAGTCACTTCCGGGTAAAGCAGCCAGGGAATTTCCTTGATTCCCAGGTTGAACGGAACTGCAGTTGCATCAAAAACAATCTTGACGCCTTTCGCTTTGAGCATTCGGATCAAATTGGCATAGAAGTCCTGGGGCACGCCCGGCGGTATACTTCCCGCAACAACCCAGATATCACCAGGATTAGCATATTTACCCGCTTTTTCAATCATCTCTTCAATTGCATCTGGGGAAACGTGCGGACCTGGTTCATTGACCAGCATGTACCAATTGTTGTTACCTTCCTGGACAACTGTGTTGGTGCGGGTTTCGCCTTCCACCCAGACAAAATCTGTCTTGATGCCAAGCTTATTCAACCCGTCTTCGAGCATCTTTCCGGCGCCGCCTCCAACCCAGCCAATTGCCAGGCTGGGCTGCCCCAGCACACTCAAACCCCGCGACGCGTTAAAGCCTTTTCCTCCCCAATCTAACTGGGCTGGATCGGCACGGAGTATCTCATTGAATTTGAGACGGCTAACCACCAAGGTCCTGTCAACACTGGGATTAGGGGTGAGGGTAACAATCATGCTTTTATTTTATCAGGTCTGACAGACCTTGAATATTCCATGTATAAAATATTACTCTTTATACAACATTAATTGTCCGAAGTTGATGAATGCCATCAGAAATATCCAATTTTAGATTTTCAAGAAAACAGGCTGTGTCCTTTTCGGAGCTAAGCCAGTTACCTGCCGCCTGCCAGGGGGCTGCGAGATTTTTCCCAACCTGGTTTTTTATGCGTCCATCCTTGCCAAGCCAAAAGAGAGGGTTGGCAGAAGCCGGTTTAGGAAAAACACGTACGTGACGTTTGGAATTGACCTCCACCAAGAGATGTTCCAGGTCAGGCGTTCCCAGCCTCAGCAGATGCAGGAAGGCCTGCTGGCAATCTATCCCCGCTTCGCTGACGTAAGGCAGGCTCAGACCGGCGCCAGCCTCATAGGAAAAACCCTCAAAGCAGCCTGAAGTCTGCACCATTTGCGCCATCAGATCAAGCAAATCGCTTAAAGCGGTTAGCTTGAAAAGCAAGTCTGCGTCGGGTGAGGTTGTTTTCCATATGCCCAGCGAGGCATCCAAGACAAGCAGTTTACCCCCAGTAAAACCCAGGTTTTCATCCATACCCAGGCTGAAATAACTCGTGGAGCTTGCTGCCCCATCGCGCTTTACCACCAGCCATAGCCGCTCGTCCTTCGCGACAGCGCAAGGCGCTGAAAACCACACGCTCGCCCAAGCATAACTATCGGTCGGGATCGCGCTTGCCGCCAAAACCGCCTCAGCCCGGACGGTGCCCGAAGGCTCGCCAAGGGCGTCCGTCTGGATCTGGAAGCGGACCTGGTTGAGAGGGCTGCCAATTTTTCTGATACGCACAGCCACTGAAGCCAGGCTTACCGGATCCGAAAACACGAAGGATTGAGCCAGGCTCATCTGCGTGAGGCTTGATCCCAGGGACTTATAACCCTGTTGAGTTGGGCTGTGCCCAAAGATGTCCGTGTGTGCCAGCCACTGCCGCCAGCGCATGCGCTCGAACCAACCTTGGCACAGAATTCGGCTGCCCCTTGTTTTTGTGGACGGCAAAAGCCTTGCGGCAGGCTGCGCCAATCGCTTCAGACTCGCGTCCCTCAAGAGCAGCGCCTGTTCCTCGCTCAGCACCTCCCGTCTTAGAAGAAGCTCTTTGACGCCGTAAAATGCCTGGCTGGTGCTGTCATCTTTCCAGTCTGTCTGGGCGATAGCGCCAAAGTCCTTGCCTGGTTCCATGCTGCGGTAGCGCACTGCCACGCGGTTAGCCAGCTCTTCCAAAGAAGCTTCGAGCCTCGTCAGCCCTTCAGGCTGGCTCACCTGGTGGACGTAGCCCCACCACGCCAGGCGGTCTGAGGGGTCATAAATCTCAACCCCCGAACCCAGCCAGCTTTTCATACTCTCGAAGGATGTCTCTTCGTTCTCAAGAGCAAGGGCTGCCTGCTGCGGACCGCCGATGGCGTTCCAACTCAAGCTTAGCGGCGTCAAACCCGGCACTTGCGGCCGATCCGTCAGAAAAGCGCGCCAGCTCACGGCAGCCTCCATCCCGGGCGATACCAGGCTTTGACCGAAAGCGTGCGTGAAATTGGTGCGGCTCCACTGGCTTCACGCTGAAAACAATAAAAGCGCTGCAGGGTACCCGATTGCAGCTGGTGCCCCGAGCCAACCCGCAGATGGGTTGTTAGTTCCAAGCCTCCGCTTTCGGACCAAATCGCCGACCGCATTTGATCATCAATCAGGCTGGCGTTTTGCTTCAGGCTGCTGATGGTGTGGTAAGCGCCAAAGGTCTGCTGGGGTAACAACAAAAAATCATCCAGTTCCAGGCGATGCGCGCCAGTGTCCAAATGGAAAACTTCCAGAACAAGCTGATGTGCCATGGCAAAGCCGTCCAAGGGCAAATCGCCCCAGGGTAAAGAAAGCGGCTCCATGCGCAGGCTGGCCTGCCCCAATTCCAGCTCGCTGGCGGGTCCAATCCAGACGGGCATGCCGTCCACCTGAACTGTCCAGCGCAACCTGAAGTTTTCTTCAGTGGGTGCAGAAAAGAATCGCAGCAGCGGCAGCAGGTTTACTCCCTGCAGGCGGGTAACATCCAGGGCGGAAATCGTCCAGCTTGCCAGGCTATGCCATTCGCTGCCGCTCCAGTCGTAGCGGCAGTACTCCCCCGAAGAAGCGCTTGCGTCCGTAAGCACCGTTCCCCCAGCCCCGCTTTCCGCTTCAAAGGCCAGGTTGGGCAGGCTGCCGCTTTCGGGCAGGCACATGCTGCCAAGCCAGAAATCCGCCAGGGGCTCTCCACTGGTGGTATTCGTCAGTTCAAGGCGCAGAGGAAGCTGCCAGAGGTTGCCGATCGCCTGCAGGTTGACCTCAAACCAGCTGTCATGCCCAAGGGAAGAATCATCATGGTTGTGGAGCGTGAGCCCGCTCACCAGGCCTGACCCCGAAGTATTGGAGAGCGGCACTGGCAGCTCGTCGCCATAAAAGAAGTTCTCGCGTTCCCAGTTCAGTTCCAGCCTGAAGCTTCCACCCTCGCTTGAACGCGGATGAAGCGGCAAGATCTGCCAATTGAACGCTTCCAGTGGAGAGTAAAGATAAGCCTGGCGGGTTTCGCTCCAAACGCGCAGGCAGAAATCCGGTCTGCGTGCGGCAGCAGAGCGCAAGGCCTCAAGCCGGTCGGTTACGGCTTGCAGTTGCAGCAGGGACCCTCTGAGGCTGATGGTGGCCGTTTCCGCCAGCCTGGCAGCACTGCCCGACTGCATATGCCAATCACTGCCAAGCATACCCGCCAGCATGCCTGCGCCCTGCAGCTCCAGCCAACTCAGCCCTGAGCTGCTGTTCATAAACCCAATCGCCAGGGCAGTCATCAGCGCCAGCTCTCACTTTCCTGCCATTCCCACTGAATGTGCATGGCGCTCTGCGCGTTTTGCAGCTCCTGCAGGCGCAGCCTGTCCATCTGTGTGTCAAACTGGCGTTTGAGGTGCTGCGCCCAAAGCTGAAGCTGCGCCCAATCAGCGGCAAGGTTGCTGTGGCTGCTCAGGTCGTAGTGCAGCACCGTGCTGATCAGGATAGCCGCCGCGCCGCTGAAAAGGGCAGGCAGGCAATTTTCGGGCAGGTCGCCAGCGAGCTCGCCATCGAGTCCGGTGATGGAATAGGCCTGGTTCAGGCTAAGGTTAATTTCTTCCAGTGCCAGGCGCACGGCTTCTTCGCGGGTTTCCTGCGGGGCAGCCAGGGCATGTGGATCCAAAAATTGCGTGCCAAGGCGCTCGGTTAGGCTGCTAAGGGTGATCATTCCGTGCTCCTTTTGGGGGCTTTCGCGCGCTTTTGGCGCAAAGCCTGGTAATCCGCGGGGGTGAATTGCCGCTTCCAGCCGCGGGCATCCACAATGGTCAGGCTTCCGTCGGCATGCAGGGCATAAGCCAACGCTCCGGGACCGACCAAATCTTCAACCACTTGCTTCAAAATATCTTCTCGCATATTTCCTCCAGTTCGCCCCGCAGAGATTATCTCCCTGCGGGGCTCTAGCTTATCGCTTATTTGCTGGCGCGCAGACCGTCTTCGAGGGCAGTGCCCAGGATATAGCTGACCAACAGCGCCAGGATACCAGCCAGTTGATCCCCGTCGAGCGGGAAATCAGGCTTCACAACCCTGAGGACCATGAAAACCAGGCCAACCAGGGTCGCCCAAAACTTGCGGGAACTTAAAAGCGTCTTCCATTTATCCATGTGATTCTCCTTTCGAACTAAGCAACGTTGCACTTGAACAAGGGGCGGAAGTCATTGACCCAAACTGCCAGGTAGTGGCGCACCTTCAGGCGATGTTCATCGTTGCTGAAGACCGCCGGTGAGAGTTCATCGCCAGCGATGAAAATTTCGGGTGCCAGCCCAAAGCGTTCCCCCACGAAGATTGCCGGGGCAATGCGCGGGTCGCAGGCAACCGCCCAGTCGTTGGCATCCGTCCACTCCGGCACCACCAACGGCGCGGCACTGCCCTTGAGGACGTTGTCGTAGACATAATCGGGCTCGCGCACCAGCGAACCAGTGCAGATTTCCAGCGCCGCTTTTTGCTGCGATCGACCCACCAGGATGAATTTTGGGTTGACTGCCAGGCGCGGACCTGTGCCATAAAGAGAAACGGCGTTCTTGATCAGCATCGGTTGGTTATAAACCTTGCTGCTCACCAGGTCCCAGTTAGTGTGGTTGAGCGCCACGGTGTCGAGGTTGAAATGCCCTCCTGAAGTCGTGACTTCCGTGGTATTGAACAAGAGGCTGCCATCTGCCAGGTAGGGACCAGTGCCGCCGTTGACCGTGAAAATCTCTGCCACCAGCCTGGAAATCTTGCGCATGCCGGCAGATGCCAACTCGCGGGCATAGGAACGCAGCTTGCGGGTCTCATCGCGGTC
>DIWN01000025.1 GCA_002423495.1 Anaerolineaceae bacterium UBA6105
TCATGAGCACCATCATCAGTGTCAGCTTTACGTTGCTCACCGGGTTGCTGACCTACTTCGTGACCTATCAGCTCAACATGCAGGACCAATTCTTCCTGGTGATGCTGGTCATGCTGGGCACGATCGGGGTCTTTCTCATCCCCTGGCAACTGGTCTCGAAAAAGCTCAATAAGGGGCCGGCGTATGCGCTCGGGCTGGCCATCGCCTGTGTGGCCATTGTTGCGGCGTTTTTCCTGCCCAATCACCCTACACCCTGGATCTATGCGATCGCCTTCGTCGCCGGGTTGGGTTTCTCCGCTCAATATGTCTTCCCCTGGAGCATGATCCCCGATGTGGTGGAAGTGGATCAGGCGGTCACCGGTGAACGCCACGAAGGCATCTATTTTGGCGCCAACTCGCTGCTCGGAAAGATCTCCGGAGGTCTCGGCGCGTTCATCATGGGCTGGGCGTTGAAGCTGTACGGGTTCAATGCCGAAGCCGCTGTACAGACCGCGCGCAGTCTCTTTGGCATCCGCTTCTTTTTTGCCATCGTGCCGGTCATCGCCTTTCTGATCGCGTTGCCGCTGCTCATCTGGTACCCCATCACGCGGGAAAAACACGCCGAACTGGTAAAAAAGAACCAGGTGGAATAAGTTTGAGAAGACCCCCGCGAGGGGGTCTTGTTTCTTAATCGATTATGGTCGACAAAAGCGAGAATTTACACCAGTTTATCGATTATGATCGATGGAATTGAACACTCCCAAACCCCCGAAACGTTGGCAAGATTACCAGATTGTCCATTTTGAGTAAAATAAGAATGTAATAAAATAAAGTGTTTCACCATCAGGCGCAATGATCATTTATGGGTATCGAACGGGGAGATAATGGTATCTATAAATCCTTAAGGTGAATTGGATAGCTGTCGAATCATGGAGGACCGCCACCTTGGCAAACGAACTTTTCGATAAAGCCAAAAAGAATAAAAAAGACGAGTTTTATACGCAGCTTCCTGATATCGAAGCAGAACTGCGCCACTATCAGGAGCACTTCCGGGGGAAAGTGGTGTTCTGCAATTGCGACGACCCCTACGAGAGCTATTTCTTCAAGTATTTCGCGATGAATTTCAATCACTTGGGTCTCAAGAAATTGGTCGCCACCGGGTACGCCGGTTCACCGGTCGCGTATCAGCAGTTGTTCCTCTTCGATGTCAAGTGCATCAAAGAATCCAATCACGGCACAAAACGCCCGTACAAAATTGAGATCAACGAAGTTGGCGACGCCAACGCCGATGGAGCGGTTGACCTTTCAGATGTCGAGCAGTTAATTAAGAACGGAAAAAACACGTTGACGCTGCTCGAAGGCGACGGCGATTTTCGCTCAGCAGAATCCATTGCGCTTCTCAAGCAGGCTGACATCGTGGTAACCAACCCGCCATTTTCTTTATTTAGGGAATACGTGGCGCAATTAGTTGAATACAACAAGAGTTTCTTAATAATTGGAAATACTAATGCTTTAACCTATAAGGAGATTTTCTCGTTATTTAAGAAGAATAGAATTCGAACGGGGTATACAAATTTCAACGTCGGTATGTACTTTTTTGTTCCTGCCAACTGGGAAGAATATCACCGGGTGGAAAACGGTCGAAAAATGGTCCGAGTTTCTACTTCTTGCTGGTTTACAAATCTAGATGTGCAAAAGCATAAAGAGTTTCTTACTTTTCATAAGCACTACTCCCCCGACGAATACCCGCGCTATGTCAATTACGACGCAATTGAGGTCTCCAAAACCGCTGAAATTCCTTACGACTACGACGGTGAAATGGGCGTGCCGATAACATTTCTTGATAAATTCAATCCCGATCAATTTGAGATTGTCGCACTAGGAATTGTGGGTAGTATTGAGTTTTCATCTGAAAGAAAGATGGAAATTTTAAAGGATGGAAAAACCACAGGGAAATACACCGTAAATGCAAAAGGAACTTTGTATCGAAAATACAATCCTGATATTGACTCCAAACCACCTGCATTTAAAGATGTGGAGACAGGTGAATTGTTCTCAAGTATATATGCCCGGATAATCATCAAACGAAAAGGAACAAAGAAATGAGAATCGAATTACATGAGATCACTATCCAGCAGGTGGCTGACGGCTATGTGGACAACGCCGAAGAAGGCGTGGTGGGCTACGGGGGCAGGCTCAACATCCGCCCGCCGTACCAGCGTGAGTTCATCTACGATTTCGCAAAGCGCAACGCTGTGCTCGACACGATTCGTAAAGGCTTCCCGCTAAACGTGATGTACTGGGTGAAGAACGAGGATGGCTCTTTCGAGGTCATGGACGGGCAGCAGCGCACGATCAGCTTCTGCCAGTATGTCAACAGCGATTACTCCATTGAAAATCGCGCTTTTCACAACCTGACCAAAACGGAACAGGAGTTGATCCTCGACTACAAGCTCATGGTCTACTTTTGTGAGGGCAACGATAAGGAAAAACTGGACTGGTTCCGCATCATCAACATCGCCGGAGAGCGGCTCACCGATCAGGAGCTGCGCAACGCCGTTTACACCGGTCCATGGCTTGCCGACGCTAAATTGAAGTTCAGCAAGACCAACTGCGCGGCGTACGGGTTGGCCAATAAATATGTGAACGGCTCGCCCATCCGCCAGCAGTTCCTGGAAACCGCGTTAAAGTGGATAAGCAAAGACAAAATTGAAGAGTACATGTCCGCCCATCAGCACGATCCCAACGCCAACGAATTGTGGACCTATTTCCGCAATGTCATCGAATGGGTTGAGCTTACCTTTACAAATTACCGCCGTGAAATGAAAGGCATCGACTGGGGCGGGCTCTATGATGAGTTCAAAGGCAGGGTGTTCGACACCGCGAAACTGGAGCGTGAGATCGAAGCCCTGATGATGGATGATGACGTGTCAAGCAAGAAGGGTGTTTTTGAGTATGTGCTAACGCGCAACGAAAATATTCTGAATATCCGCGCGTTCAGTGAAAGTCAGAAACGGGCGGTGTACGAGCGCCAGCAAGGCATCTGCGTGAAATGCGGGGAGCATTTTGATTATGCCCAGATGGAAGCCGACCATATCACCCCGTGGAGCAAAGGCGGAAAGACCACCCCCGAGAACTGCCAATTGCTCTGTCTGGAGTGCAACCGGCGCAAGGGTAATGTGTAAGATTTACAATTAGGCGCGCCGCGGACGGCGGGGGTTCTGCGGCATCGATAAGCAGTTACTTACGCCTGAACATTTTTCTGCTCTCAGGCTTTTATCTCGCCCCGCCTACCAACGGCTAATCAAAGTGTTAGCCCGTTCCTTGCAAATAGTATAGGACTAAAAACTCACAATGAAGTTTAGCCAAATTTTTGATGTCTTTTCAAAGCGAAAAAAGGAAGTCGAGCCTTTTGTTCTTAATGCCCCGACAACTTTGCGGAATAAGATTCTGCTGTATAGCATAGATGTTTTCAGTAACAGCCGAGGCAATTTTAGTAGCGGTGATTACACGGACGAATTTTGGAATGAAATTCATCAAATGCTACTTTATCGTCATGGTAAATTTCAACTATCAAACGGAAACCCTCAATCACGATCCGAAGACGTATTCAACTTTCTACTGACCTGCAAGGATGAAGATTTTTTCGATTTTATCGAATACATTTTCAAACTGAAATGCCTATTTCATGTTTCGACCGAAAAAAATGTGCTTGTCGCTGAAATTAACGAGTTGTTTGCCTCTGAAAATGTTGGATATGAACTTACTGAAATCGTTAATGAAGAAGTTGTTGAACCAGTAGATGAATATCCCTTTTTCGGAAGAAAAATGAGAGTAAATAAAACAATTGCATACCCACAGGTAATCAAAAAAGATGACCAAGTTATTCATACCACAACCCTTATGCCTGCTCTAAACTTACTTAGTGACCCGAAATACAAAACGGCTAATCAAGAATATTTGGAAGCACTGGAAGATTATCGCAAAGGCGATTACGGCGATTGTCTAACTAAATGCGGGAGCGCATTTGAAAGTGTTATGAAAATAATTTGCGACAGCAAGAAATGGCAATATAAGCAAACTGACACGGCATCTGTATTGCTAACTACAATTATCCGTGAAACCGGGCTTGAATCATTTTTCGAGGAACCACTTAAAATAATCGCCACACTTCGCAATAGGCTCAGTAAGTCTCATGGGGCAGGCGTCGCTCCCAAAAAAGTTACTCAAAATTATGCACGATATGCGCTCAATTCGACTGCCGCGGCTATTATGTTTCTTGTGAATGAAACCAAATAAGTCTTCAAGTCAAAAAAGAGCTAACAAAGCGTGCACCTGACGTGTGTGACTGCCGCTTCGCAGCGTACGAAAGGCAGAAAAAAGTAGGTGCGTTGAAAACGCACCTTTCTTCAAATTTTGAAGCAGGACAACAGCTCAATACATAGATCTTCCTTTCAAAGAACCTGAGCTGGTGGCCTGCCCTGTCCTCTCTTTTCTTGTCCTGGAATATCGTAAACGAACATCAAAAAGAAAAAAGTAGGGTGCCGTCACCGCGGTTTGCCTGCACTGGAACGTTTTTTGTTCCACGTGTGCGTACCCGAACGGATTGAGTCCCAGAAAAAAGTAGGGTGCGTCGTTGACGCACCTTTCTTCAAATTTTGAAGCAGGACAACAGCTCAATACATAGATCTTCCTTTCAAAGAACCTGAGCTGGTGGCCTGATCCCTTTCCTCTCTTTTCTTGTCCTGGAGTATCGTAAACAAACATCAAAAAGGGCTTGACAGGTGTTGTATAATATTATTAGAACTAATATTCTATTTCCGCCGCTCTTTAACATAATCATATCCCTCCATGTGCAACCTTTCAAATTCTGAATTGTTTCGATTTGAATCCGCAGTTATCGAAACCATCGATGCATTCAGCTTGCGCCTACTCGATTGGATTTGATGGGGTGATTCGTTTTAATTCGTTTTTTTAAAAAGAATCGGTCTTTGCGAACCCTCCTACTCAGGGTCGCTTCGCTTAGTGCTTGGTACGCTCACAGGTAATCCCCCCGCCAGAAGAATCAAGACCCCCGCGAGGGGGTCTTCATCTATTTCACATTGAGCGTTACTTCGTACACCTTCTCCGGTTCAACGTCTTCCTCCCAGGAGCGGTGATAGATCAACTTGAGGTTGGTCGTCCCCGCAGCTGTGGCCTTGAAGGTGAATGTGTAAACCCCGCCGCTGCCGATCATTTTTGAGTCGGTCTTATAGTCCGGCTCACCGACCAGCTCCACAACCGCCTGATCGAACTCGCTGACCTCCCAGCTGTAGCCGGTCGTGGGGTTGCCTTCCAGCGTGATCGTGAACTTATCGCCGCTGGCCACTTCCACGCTTTGACCATTTTCTTGCGCATCCAATTCAACCGCCGCGGAACTGCACGCTGCCAGGGTCATTAACAACGCGACGAAGGCCGCGATGAAGGCGATTTTATTCATTTTCATTTTCATTTCGTCCTCCTTTGAACTGTCTGACACCCCTATGACGAAACCCCCGTTTCAATTGTTCCGTTAGTTACCCCCCTACTAACGCACCGCGCAAATCACCAGGAACCACAGGATGGTGAAAATGACCACCATCCACTCCAGGAACGGCATCCACCAGAAGCGTGGGCGCACCTTCATTTCAGAAGTATCCAGCGCGTTGGACTGCTGATACTTTTTGCCAAAGTTTCCGGCGCGGATCAGGAAGGAGGTGTACGCAACCATTGCCAACCCGCTGATGATGAGCGAATAGAAGGGAATCACGCGCTCTTCAGCCGGCTGCACGAGTATGGCGATGCTGAACAGGATCACCGTTGCCAGACCAGCGCGAAAGTAAGTCATCGCCGCGACGGCATGCTGCTTCATAAAGTTCATCGGGAAGATGCCTACAAAGAAACAGCCAAGCGCGGCGATCATCCCGGCCGCGGTGCCGATGTAACCCCAAACGCTTCCCAGGCTCATGCCCACACCGGGCATCATCAACAGGAAGAGAAAACTGCCAATGATCAGCCCCCGGTTGAATACCCGTGCCAGGCGGGACACGCCCAATTCACCCAATTCTGAAACAAAATGCCGTCCGATGGAATAGCGCTCTCCTTCCTTCCCGCGGTAGGCCGCCGCGGCGACCAGGCCGCACACCAGGATGGTCAGGCTGCCTGCCCAGCCCAGGTAAGGATAAAATTCCATAAACCAATGCTTCATGTACGCTAAACCCTCGTTGTTATCCAGCCGGCGTATTGCAGGCAAGACCTGTTTCTGCTATTGTATATGAACTTGAAATACTCATGTAGCATTCTAATCAAAAACTCGGGCAATTTGGTATCGTCCTTGAGTGGAGGTTGAGATGTACGAGGCTTTTTCAGCAAATTACGACCGATTCGTGAACTGGGAGGATCGCCTGGCTTACGAGTTGCCCTTCATCAACGATCAGATCGCCAGCCTGCAGCGCACTCCCACTCAAGCGCTGAGCATCCTGGATGCTGCCTGCGGTACCGGCATGCACGCCATCGCGCTTGCCGGGGCAGGTCACCATGTCAGCGGCGCCGACCTCTTCCCGCAGATGATCGAGAAAGCCGAACTGAACGCCAGCGCTGCGGGTGTAAAGGTGAGCTTCAAGGCAGCCGGCCTGGGAGACCTCTTCAGTGCATTTGAAGGTGAGCGGTTCGACCTGGTCCTCTGCCTGGGCAATTCGCTGCCGCACCTGCTCAGTGAGCATGAAATTATCAACGCCCTTGTGGATTTCGCGGCCGTGCTGCACCAGGGGGGCATGCTGCTCATTCAGAACCGCAATTTTGATGCCGTGATGCGCCGCGAGGAACGCTGGATGGAGCCGCAAACCTTCCGTGACGCTGAGGGGGAGTGGATCTTCCAGCGCTTTTACGATTTTTTACCCGGCGGATTGATCCGCTTCAACATCGTCACCCTGAAACAAAGCGGAGATAGCGGGTGGCAATCTGCCGTTACCAGTACCTTGCTGCGTGCCCAGTTGCACGCCGAACTGGAACAAGCGCTGATCGATACCGGTTTTAACACCATCCGCGCATACGGCAGCATGCAGGGCAACGCCTTCTCAGCGGAAACCAGCGGCAACCTGATCCTGACCGCCCTCAAAGCATGAACCTGATGCCTGCATCCTCCCACCCCGATATGACGATCACCCCGGTCAAAGACAGCCGCACCCTGCAGCAGTTTATTGACCTGCCCTATCAACTCTACAGAGACGACCCCAACTGGGTCGCACCGCTGCGCTCGGAACAGAAAGCCCAATACGACCCGGCGAAAAATCCCATGCTCAAGCATTGCGAATACACGCTCTTCCTCGCCGTCCGCGCGGGCAGGGTCATCGGCAGGATCTCTGCCTTCATCGACCACCTGGCGCTGGAGCACTGGCAGCAGCCGATCGGCTTGTTCGGCTCCTTTGAATGTATCAACGAGCATGAGGTCGCTCACGCGCTGCTCAACGCGGCGCGTGATTGGCTGTGTACGAAGGGTATGACCGCCATGCGCGGACCGTGGAGTTTTGCTTCGCAGGAGTGGGGCCTGGTGGTGGAAGGTTTCACGCCCCCGCCGGTCATCCTCGCCCCCCACAACCCTCCCTGGTACAACGACCTGTTGACCTCTTTTGGCATGGTCAAAGCCAATGACCTGCTGGTCTATGTGATCGATGCGCGTGAGCATTACTCCGTTCCTGAGCGCATCCTCACCCTGACGGATAAAGTGCGCCAGCGCTACCGCGTGCGCATCCGCCCGGTGAATATGCAGCGGCTTGAAGAGGATGTGCTCACCATCACCCGTCTCGCCAACGCCTCCATTGCAGACAACTGGGGGTTTTACCCGGTTACCGATGAAGAAGCGCGGGCCATGGCGCGCGACATGCGCCAGATCGTTCATCCGCGCGCCATTCTCATCGCTGAAGAGGAGGAAAGTGGCCGCCCCATCGGTTTTGCCATGAGCCTGCCGGATGTTAATTTGGTGCTCAAAGGGCTCAATGGTCGCCTGCTTCCTTTTGGCTGGCTGAAAATGCTCCTCCGCTTGCCGCGTCTCAGCGCTTACCGCATGTGGGCGCTGGGGGTGATCCCGGAGTACCAGGGCAAAGCCATCGACACCCTGCTTTACCGTGCCACTTACGAAGCCATTTATTCAGACCACATGCGCCTTGAGATCAACTACGTCCTTGAGGACAATGAGCGTATGAACAACGCCATTCACAAACTTGGCGCCAGGGATCTGCGCCGCTACCGGGTGTATGAAATGCCCATCTGATCCGGCTGTCTATTGACTTCTTCCCGGCAACTTTCTATACTGTAAGTAGCGAAGAACTGATTCACGATAGCTCCCCACATCGCCAGGTACATCACCGCGCTGTCCTTTTTTCGGACAGCGCTTTATCACCCTGTGAAGGAGGAACCATGGTCCAGCTGGAGTTAACGGAAGAAGATCGGCTGATCCTGCTGCAGGTGCTGGAGTCCTGCATTTCTGATCTCAGGGCTGAAATCGCAGGAACGGATAATTTCAGTTACAAAGACATGCTGAAACAGCGCAAGGAGATTCTGCTTAAACTACAAAAAGCGCTCGTCATCGACAAGCAGATCCAGGCCATGACATAAAATACCGGAGTATCGGCTGCTGCCGCGCTCCGGTATGATGCTGTGGATGAAGATTTTACTTGGCTGAAATGTAATATCCTTTGGCTTGGGGTCCCAGGTCCTCCACTGGCAGCACATCCACCAGCTCGTAATCCTGGCTGCCCAACCCCAGTTTTTCACCGTATCGCACGACCACGTATGGATCTTTGAACCTGCCGTGAATCTGGGCGAACGGATGCCCCGCGTCCGGCTGGATCTCAATGCTGGTTGGCAGGTTCTCCGGGATCAGGGGGTGCTGTGCGGTGATGTCCAGGATCGCCTTGTCCAGCGCCACAATGTCATCCGACCCGAAGATTCCCGCGTCGCGTGTCACCGGCATGGTGGTAAAGCCGAAACAATCGCACATCGGGGTCATGTGGGTGGCCAGCGCCAGGTGCACGGCTTTTTCCTTTTCAAAGGTGGAAAGGGTGATCGCGGTTGAGATCGCCATCGCCTCCATGAATGAATGGAAGTTGACCGGTTGGATGAGCAGGCTGCCCGGAGGGGCAACCCTGACACAGCGCATGCACTGGTTGCAGGGTTCAAAATGCACATGCATTTCCTCCGCGTCGTGCCGGTCGATGACAACCGCACCGAACGGGCAGGAATCCACAATTTTCTGCATCACGCTTTTGTCCGGGCAGAGTTCTTTGAACCAATATTTGTCGTAATGGTTGGTATCATGGATCGCACTGCGCGTTTCTCCAACCATGCAGCCCAGCGCGATATTCTTGAATGCCGCGCCAAAGCTGCACGACGGATGCCCTTTGACGTGGGCAAAATTGACCAGGAAGCTGGCATCCTCCACCATCCCCGCCACTTTCCAGGTTTTCATGTTCTTGTATTCCCACTCGTGTGTGTAGCAATACTTCTCGTCGATCCCGGCGCTGGTATAGACCGGGCAATCCAGCACTTCGCTGGTATACCCGCGTGCCGTGCACCCTTCCACATCCCAATCCACATCGACGATAAAGGGTTTGCCGCCCCCCGCTTTGATCGCCTGCACGACCTTGCGCACAAAGATCGGGTGAATCGTGGAATACCCGATATTGTTGCCAACGTGCAGTTTGAGACATACTGTTTCATCCTTGACCCGGTCGCGCAGGTGCAGCAGGTCCAGGATCAGATCAAGTTTGGCTGGTAATGATTCCGCGGCCTCCAGGCGGGCTTGTCGGGGTGAGCCATAAAAGACGGTCGCTGTCATGATGATCTTCCTTTCGTAGAACGTGTGGGATAATTGGATTATAACAAAATGGTTGTTGATTGACATCCATAACGCGTTTGCTACACTTGTTTTAACGATTCAGTAATTATTGGAAGAAAAAATGATCAGTACACAGCGCCTGGCACTTATCCCCCTCTCGGTAACGAACCTGGAAACCAGCCTGGTTTCGATCAAACAGCTTTCAATTGATCTCAACCTGCCGATCGTAAGTGACCTGTTAACCGGCCGCGTCGAAAGCGCCGTGAAAAAAAAGCTGGTGAAAATGCGCGCGGTCCCTGAAGAGTTGCATCCATGGTACACCTACTTCCTGATTGTCATCCGTGCCGAGAATATCGGCGCGGGATTGATCGGATTCAAGGGGTCCCCTGACCGCATCGGGTCAGTGGAGATCGGTTACAGCATCTCTCCGGTTTTCCAGGGCAGCGGCTACATGACCGAAGCGGTGGAAGCCCTGACTGATTGGGCGTTCTCACACCGTGAGTGTCTGCGGGTGACTGCCCCTCGTGTCGTTCCCGGCAACATTTCTTCACGTAAGGTACTGCTCAAAGCTGGTTTCATTGAGACCCTCGTGGAAGCCGATGGCGTCAGTTACGTTAAAGAACGCGATTGATCCCGCTCTATCAGGTTCGGTTCATTCAGACAAAGGGTATTCACAGATCTATTACATGTGAGGGCTTATGATCCGCACTGAACGTCTCACACAGATCCCTATGACCCGGCAGCATCCTGAAACCGGTCTGGTCTCCGCGCGGGATCTCGCTGCGCTCATTAATGTCCCCATCGTGGCAGACCTGATGCAGGGGCAGGCAGAGGTGGCCATCCGCAAGAAGCTGGAGATCATGCGTGATGTCGATCCCGCACAGCACAACTGGATCACATACTGGCTGATTGTGATCAACAGCGAGAACATCGCGGCTGGACTGGTGGGTTTCAAGGGTTTGCCTTCCGCAGATGGGAGTGTTGAGATCGGCTACGGTCTCGCCTCGATCTACCAGGGTCTGGGTTACATGACCGAAGCGGTCAAAGCGCTGGTGGCCTGGGCTTTCAGCCACCCCGAATGCAGGCGCATTACCGCCAACACCCTGCCAGATAATATCCGCTCCCGTAGAGTTCTGTTGAAAAACTGTTTCAACGAGACCGGGTCTGAAGGCGATGAGATCATTTATGAGATGAAAAAGTCTGGGTTTCTTCTGACCTGAAATTCACTATTGACATCCGCCGCGGTAAAACTTAAAATCGTTGTACTGAACAACAGCTTAATTGCAGCCAGTATTTAAGCAGAAAGGGTTACAAATGCAGTCGGAAGAATCGGATGGCTCTAGAGACGTGCCTCCCCTTAGTTGCCGGGGAAGCCTGAAGTCATCCAAGTTCGTTCAATTGAATATTGCGCCGCGGCTCTTCAGCCCCGTGCGCACGGAGGAAGTACCCGCCTGATCAGGTTTCCCTGATCAAAACACCTGCACGCACTGCCGGCTGGTACTTCCGCTACCAGCCGGTTTTTATTTCCGGCTTTACGGTTACTGATCATCAACATGCGTCCCCAAAACCACGGGGGCAGACTTGCTCTGGGAGGCCGGTATGCGCTATTTTGTCATTAAAGCGGAAAATATAAATAAGAAATACAGTCACCGCCAGGGGATTGAAAACATATCCTTCGAAGTGGAGCCCGGTGAGATCTTCGGTCTGCTGGGCAATGACCACGCCGGTAAAAGTACCCTCTTCAGCCTGCTCGCCGGTTACATGCGCCCCTCCAGCGGCAACCTGATGATATTTGGCCTCGATAGCCAGCGTGAATCCCGCAAGATCCGCGAGCGCGCCGGCTTTTACCCCGGTAATTACACTTCGTCCACCCGCCACACCGTGGCTGAACTCCTCCGTTCCCAGGGACACACACCAGGCGGTATGCTGTGGACAGACATCCAGAAGCTGACCGAACAGCTCGATCTAGACCTGGCGCAGCCCGCCGCTACCCTCTCCTCGCACGACCGCCAGGTATTTGACCTGCTGCTCGCCTTCATCCCCCGTCCCGAATTATTGGTGCTCGATGAACCCACTTATGAACTGAAACCGGCCGTGCAGGATATCTTCTACCGCCTGATCGCTGATGTCCGCCAGTCGGGACGCACTGTCTTCATTACCTCCCGTTCACTTCCAGAGATGGAACGCATCTGCGATCGCGTCGCCATCCTGCACCGCGGTAAACTGGTGGCAATCGAACGCGGCACCCAACTACGCTCACGTGCGGTGCGCGTGATCGAAATGCGTTTTGCCGATGCAGTGACAAAAGATATTTTCGCCGGTATTCCCAACATCCGTAATCTCAACATCGAAGGCAACAAGATGCGCTGTGTGCTGCAGGGAGAGCCCGATCGCCTGATCAAAGCCGCCTGCCAGTATCACATCACCGATCTCCTCAGCACCCAGCCCAGCCTCGAACAGGTGCTGGCAGATAATTACGGCATTAAGACCATCTAACGATTGAATATTCTCCTCCTTTTATCTACACGGGCAGAGTGAACCACTCTGGTTGTGGTTAATTCAGTTCAGGGGCTACTGCGCAGGAATTCACGCCATCATGGTATAACCCTGCTATAATTTGAACTCACCTTCCAAAACGAGGTAATTATGAAAAACGAAGCAGGTCTGGCATTTCATTTACACATTAAACCGGGAGATGTCGGCCGGTATGTCCTCCTGCCCGGCGATCCTGCGCGCAGCGAGAAGATCGCACGATTCTTCGACAACCCCCAGTTCGTCGCGCAAAATCGCGAGTATGTCACCTGGACAGGCACCCTGCTGGGCGAGAAGGTCTCGGTGGTTTCCACCGGTATCGGTTGCCCCTCCACCGCCATCGCGGTCGAGGAACTGATCGAGGCAGGCGCGGACACCCTCATCAGGGTCGGATCCTCCGGTTCGATGCAGCCTTATGTGCACACCGGTGATGTGGTGGTGGTCACCGCCGCCATCCGCGACGAAGGCACCACTGCCCACTACCTCCCCATGGAATTCCCCGCGGTAGCCAACATTGAAGTGGTCAACGCTCTCAGCACAGGGGCAGAAAAACTCGGTCTGAAATTCCACACCGGCATCTGCCAATCCAAGGATTCGTTCTATGGCGAGGTGGAGCGTCCGCGCATGCCCATGGCACAGCACCTGGCAGATCGCTGGAACGCCTGGATCGCCGGCGGATCCGTCTGCTCCGAGATGGAAGCCGCTGCGCTATTTATCATTTCTGCCATTCACCGCAAACGCGCCGGCGGAGCCATGCTCGTGATCAATGAATCGGACCTGGCGGAAGCGGACGAAGCGGATACCGCGAAACACATGGCCGAGTTCGACGCCGACCGCGTGATCAAGGTCGCCATCGAGGGATTGAAACAACTCATCACCGCAGACCGCAAATAGGCGACCCGCTCATTTGAAGCCTTCCTCTCTACCTACCCGTATTCGCAACCTGCCGCGTGAATTAGCACTGTTCATCATCGCTTCATTTGCTGTGGGTATGGCTGCCAGCCTGGTGGATTCCAGCCTCAACAATTTTCTCAACGACACCTTCTCGCTGAACGGGTTCCAACGCTCTTTTCTTGAATTTCCCCGCGAATTTCCGGGGGTCATCACGTTGTTTTTATCGGCCGCGCTGTGGTTCCTGGGCAGCCGGCGCCTGGGCGGGGCGGCCATGCTACTGGCGGGTGTCGGCATCTTCCTCATCGGCTTCTCCTCATCCAATTACCTGCTCATGGTGGTATTTCTCTTCATATACAGCATGGGCAACCACCTGTTTATGCCGGTGGCTACCACGGTCGGCATGGAACTGGCCTCCGCGGGGCAGACTGGGCGCCGCCTGGGTCAGTTGAACGCCATCCGCAACGCGGCGACCATTGTGGGCAGCTTTATTGTTTTTCTCGGGTTCAAGTTCCTCAACTTCACTTACCAGACCAGTTTCACCATCGCCGCGGTCGTTTTCCTGGTCGCTGCCGTGCTGATGTTCATGATGCAGCCCAAGCGCTCAGCCGCTCCGCGTACCTTTCTTAAATTACGCCGTGAATATTCTCTTTACTATTTATTGTCTGTTCTCGCCGGCTCACGCAAACAGATCTTCATCACCTTCGCCCCCTGGGTCATCGTGACGATCTTCAACAAACCCACGCAAACTTTGGCCACGCTATACACCATCGGCGGTATCATCGGCATCCTCTTTCAGCCTTTCCTCGGCAAAGCGATCGACCGTTTCGGCGAACGCCTGGTGCTCACCACTGAAGCGCTGACGCTGATCTTCGTTTGCCTGGGATACGGTTTTTCCCGTTCCATCCTGCCGGAAAACATCGCCTTCCTGGTGGTTTGCGTGTGCTACCTGCTTGACCAGATGTTATTCTCCGTCAGCATGGCGCGCTCAACCTACATGAAGAAGATTGCCCTCGACCCAACGGATATCCAGCCTGCCCTTTCTGCCGCTGTCAGCATCGACCACGTATTCTCCATCAGCGTCGCCCTGCTGGGCGGCGTGATCTGGAATCAATTCGGTTTTCAGTACGTCTTCCTGTTGGGTGTGCTCATCGCGTTCATCAATTTCTTCGTCGCGCGGCACATCCGGCTGCCCGAACCAGCCCCGCTGGTTCCCCTCCCTGTCATCCGGGAGACTCGCGATTGATCCCGGCAATCTGACCGGGAACTGCCGAATTTTTCAAATTTTTATACCTAAAATTGTATATAATCAACTTGAATTCCTGTGTAACAATTTATTAACCCTGAATTTCGTAATGGGAGGGGCTTGATGAAAATAAACTTATCCATGTGGAAAAAGGCTCTGTCCGGCTTGGTGAAAATGGATAGCAAGGAGGAGTGGGATGGACTGGACATCATCTCGAAGTGGTTGATCGCCACCCGCTCCGGTGTGACCATCGTCACACTGTATTCCTGCGCTATCGGTGGATTGTTGGCAATCCGGCACGGCTATTTTGAGGGCAACTGGGGAATGTCCATCCTCGCCTGGTTGATCACCACCATTGGCTTGTTTATCGCCCATGGTACGAACAATTTCCTCAACGATTACACCGATTTCTCGCGCGGGGTCGATACGGACAACTACTTTCGCACCCAGTACGGCGTCCATCCCTTGATCCAGAAGTTTTGGACCAAGGAGCAGCAATTCCGCTGGTTTGCAGTCAGCGGTACGCTTGCCCTTCTGACGGGAATCTTCGCGCTCTTTTACACGCGCTTCTCGCTCGACATCATCATTCTCTTTGCCATTGGCGCGCTGGTGCTCTTGTTGTACACCTGGCCGCTTAAGCACATCGCCCTTGGGGAGTTGTCCATCTTCCTCGTCTGGGGACCGATCATGGTGGCGGCTGTCTTCCTGGTGCTGGCCAGGGGAGACGCTTCCCGGTTCTGGCAGGTCGCGCTCGCCGGCATCCCCTGGGGATTGAGCGTAGTAAGCATCAACCTTGGCAAGCACATCGACAAAGCCCCCGAAGATAAGAAGAAAAAGGTGGGTACGCTGCCGGTGGTCATCGGTGAGAAGGCCGCGCGCTACGTTAATATGGCCGTGCTCGCGCTCATCTACATCATCCTGCTGGTACTGGTCTTCGTCACACATTACTTCACCCCCATCCTCCTCATCGTCTTCTTCGCCGGAAAACGGGCTTTATACGCCGTAGGGGTGCACACCAAGCCCCGCCCCGAAGAACCCCCCAAGGAGTGGCAATACTGGCCGACCTGGTTCTCTGGCTTCGCCTTCTATCACAACCGGCTGTTCAGCAACCTGCTCCTGCTTGCTGTGCTGATCGACACCATCATCCGCCTGGTGCTGCCCGCTTTCTGGCCGGCGCTTTAGTAGTGATACAAAACCTCCTAAAAGGAGCCTGATATGGACATCGTTCTTTTGTCACGTTGGCAATTTGCCCTCACCACGATCTACCATTTCTTCTTCGTTCCGCTCACCCTCGGTCTGGGCTGGTTTGTCGCCATCCTGGAGACTATGTACGTGCGCAGCGGCAACCAGATGTACAAGCGCCTGACCAAGTTCTGGGGCAAGCTCTTTCTTATCAACTACGCTATGGGCGTCGTCACCGGCATTGTCATGGAATTCCAGTTCGGTATGAACTGGTCAGAATACTCGCGCTTTGTCGGCGACGTCTTCGGAGCCCCACTCGCTGTTGAGGGGCTGCTGGCCTTTTTCCTGGAATCCACCTTCCTGGGCGTGTGGATCTTCGGTTGGGAGCGCATTTCAAAGAAACTTCACGCCGCGGTGATGTGGATTGTGGCGATCGGCGGCAACCTGTCCGCTTTCTGGATCCTCGCCGCCAATGGTTTTATGCAGCACCCGGTCGGCTACGAGATCGTCAACGGGCGTGCCCAGATGACGGATTTCGGTGCGCTGCTGGGTAATCCGCGCGCGTTGTACCTCTTCCTGCACACCTTCTTCGCCGGACTGGTCACCGCCGCCTTCTTCGTGCTCGGGTTCAGCATTTACCACCTGGTGCGCAATCATGAGGTTGAAGCCTTTAAGAAATCCTTCTACCTGTCAGCCCTCATCGGGCTCATCTCAGCGGTGGCGGTTGGTCTTGCCGGGCATGCCCAGGGGGTGTACCTGCGCGAAGTACAGCCGATGGCGGCTGCCGCTTCAGAAGCGCATTATGAAACGGCCGATCCGGCTGACTTTCACTTGATCGCCGGCATTGATCAGGAAGGGCGCCGTACCACCTGGTCCATCACCATCCCCAAGGCGCTCAGCTTCCTGTATTTCTTCAGGTTCTCCGGCGAGGTGGAAGGGCTTAACAACATCCAGGCACAGTACGAAGCACTCTACGGACCGGGTAATTACATTCCTAACATTCCATTGGCGTTTTGGTCCTTCCGTGCCATGGTTGGGGTTGGTACCCTGATGGTGCTGCTGACCGCTGGCGCTCTAATCATCGCCTGGAAAAAGTACCCCGATAAATGGATCAAACGCTCCGGCTGGCTGGTGTGGATCATCTTCCTGCCATACATCGCCAACACCACCGGTTGGATCCTGACCGAGACCGGCCGCCAACCCTGGATGGTGCATGGATTAATGCAGACGAAGGACGCAGTCAGCCCCAACCTGACGCCGGCTACAGTGCTCATCAGCCTGGTCGGTTTCGTCGCCATCTATGCCGTGTTGATGGCTTTTGACCTTTTCCTGCTGTTGAAATACGCCAAAAAAGGGCTGGTTACCGTTGAAGCAGATTCGGTGCCCATTGCTGCGGTGGAAGCACCCAAGAAAAGAGGAGGTAAATAATGGACCTCAATATCCTCTGGTTTCTCCTGATCGCCGTACTTTACGCAGGTTTCTTCTTCCTGGAAGGATTCGATTTTGGCGTGGGTATGCTGCTAACCTCGCTCACCCGCAAGGATGTGGAACGCCGCGCCATTATTAACACCATCGGCCCGCATTGGGATGGCAACGAGGTGTGGCTCATCGTCGCGGGCGGGGCTACTTTTGCCGCCTTCCCGCATTGGTACGCCACCATGTTCAGCGGTTTCTACATGGGCTTTTTCCTGCTGCTCTTTGCCCTCATTGTCCGCGGGGTGGCTTTTGAGTTTCGCAGCAAGCATGACACGCCCCGCTGGCGCTACGGCTGGGACCGTGCGATCTCCATCTCCAGCTTCTTCGCCGCCTTCCTGCTTGGCGTGGTATTCACCAATCTCGTGCGCGGTGTGCCCATTGATGCGGACATGCAGTTCACTGGCACTTTCTGGTCGCTGCTCAATCCCATCAGCCTGCTGGGCGGGCTGACCGTCGTGATGCTGTTCTGCTTCCACGGTGCCAACTTCCTCAGCTTAAAGCTCACCGAGGGTTTGCGCGTCAAAGCACACGGGAACGCCAAGATGTACTTCACCGCTGCGCTGGTCTTCGCGCTGGGTCTGTTCGCTGCGCTGTTCTTTACAAGATCAGCTTTTTCTGACAAAGGCTGGATCACGCTGATCCTGCCGGTGCTCGCGGTGGCCTCTCTGATTGCCTCGCGCGCGATGATGGAGCAAAAACGCGAAGGCTGGGCGTTCATCACATCGAGCCTCGCTGTCGTCGTCACCGTGGCAGCGCTGTTCTTCGCCCTCTTCCCCAATGTGATGATCTCCACCACCGACGCGGCTAACAACCTCACTATCTACTCGGCTTCATCGTCACCGTACACCCTGAAGGTGCTCAGCATCATCGCCGCGGTCATGGTGCCCGTGGTGCTCGCTTACCAGATCTGGACCTATTTTGTGTTCAGGAAGCGCATCAAAGCCGACGCGAAGACGTTGACGTATTAGATTTTCGTGGTCTGGATTTTCCTGTCGGTAGGGGAGGTTCACGAACCTCCCCTACTCTTTTAACGCCCAATCCACCGCCGCCGTGGCGTGGATGCGCGTGGTGGGGAACACCGGCAGCGGGCTGTCCTCCTGGCGCACCAGGTTCTCGATCTCCGTGCAGCCCAGGATCACTCCCTGCGCTCCTGCCTTCACCAGTTTTTCGATGATCGTAGTGAACGCCTGCCTGGATTCCGGCTTGATGACGCCCAGGCACAACTCGCCATAGATCACGCGGTGCACGATCTCGCGATCTGTTTCATCCGGGATAAATACCTCAAGCCCGTGCTTCTTCTCCAGCCGCCCCTTGTAGAAGTCCTGTTCCATCGTGAAGCGCGTGCCCAGCAGCCCCACCCGGCTGATGCCCGCAGCTTTGATCGCGTCGGCGGTGGCGTCGGCTATGTGCAGCAGCGGGATGGTCACACCTGCCTCAAGCTCACCCGCCAATTTGTGCATGGTGTTGGTGCACAGCACCAGCAAGTCCGCCCCGGCGCGCTCCAGGCTCTGCCCGGCTTCCACCATTGCACGCGCCGCCTCGTCCCAGCGTCCTTCATGCTGCAACACCTCTATCTCCGCAAACTCGACCGAATAGAGGATGCACTTTGCCGAATGCAGCCCGCCCAGCTTTTCCTTCACCGTTTCGTTGAGAATTCGGTAATACTCCAGGGATGATTCCCAACTCATGCCGCCGATCAGACCGATGGTTTTCATGATTTATTCCTTGAGTACGGTTTTCTTGATTGTACTCCACCCGCGTCAGCACAAAAAGCAGACTATAATACTCACCATTAAATCATGCGGAAGAAGGCCTGAATATGTCCACAAAAACCACAGTGATTATTTCCACTGTACTCATCCTGCTCGTTATCCTCGCCGGCGTTATCCTCTGGTCGCGCCTGCCTGACCCCATGGCATCGCATTGGAACGAAGCTGACCAGGTCGACGGCTACATGGGAAAATTATGGGGTACTTTCATGGTCCCGGCAATGATGATCGGTCTGACCTTGCTGTTCCTTGCCATCCCGTTGATCGATCCGCTAAAAAAGAATATCGCTGAATTCCGCGGCTGGTTTAACATCATTGTTGTGATGTTTAACCTGTTCATGGCTTTCGTACACGGGCTTACGCTGGCTTGGAACCTCGGTCACACCGGTCTCCGCATGAGCGTTGCAATGGTCCCGGCCATTGGTCTTTTGTTCATCCTGATCGGTTTGTTCATGCGCAAGGCGAAACGCAACTACTTCATTGGCATTCGCACCCCATGGACGCTAGCCAACGACACGGTGTGGGAAATGACGCACAAACTGGGGGGCAAACTGTACATCACCGCGGGTATCCTCACCATGTTGTCACTGCTCTTTCCGGAAAAAGCCATCGTTATCCTGATGGTCTCCATTCTGGGCGCGTCCTTTATATCGATCCTTTACTCCTACCTGGTCTTCAGGCAGGAGGAAAAGAAGATCGCTTAAGCAGACTCCTGTTTAAGAAGATTAACGGATCCTTCAATAGATGGATCCGTTTTTTTAAGCGGTTAGCCCAACTCATCCCAAACACCGTTACTTTCTTGAATTTTTTGTCCAATGGCTGATTATTTTGTATAATTTGAGAGATACATATTCTTACATAGTGGACTGGAGAAGTCGACTTTTAACGGCACAATTAGGGAATAATCATAACAAGGATACATGGAGAAAAAATGGCTGATATCCAATTGAATGCGAAAGTGATTTCCAAGGTTGAACTTTCCGCGCGTGTTATGACCCTGCGGGTAGCAGCGGATGGTTGGGAATTGCCGGATTTCATCCCCGGTCAGTTTGCCGTACTGGGGCTGCCCGGCTCCGCACCGCGCTCGCAATGGTCTGAACCGGAGCCTGTCCCCAGCGACCCAGACAAGCTCATCCGCCGGTCTTACTCAGTGACCTCCTCCTCCAAGAACAAGGAGTACATGGAGTTTTACATCAGCATGCTATCCACCGGTGCGCTCTCCCCGCGTCTATTCGCGTTGAAGGTCGGCGATCCGCTCTGGTTGGGACCCAAGACCAGCGGTATCTTTACCCTCAACCAGGTTCCGAAGGAGAAACACATCGCGATGGTCGCCACAGGGACGGGGCTTGCGCCGTATATCAGCATGCTCACCTCCGAACTCAACTGCAATGCCGATCGCAAGTTTGCGGTGCTGCACGGTGCTTACCACTCCTGGGACCTGGGCTACCGCTCCGAGCTGCAGACCATGGCTTTCCTGTGCCACAACTTCAGTTACATCACCACCATCGACCGTCCGCAGGACGAACCGGTTCCCTGGACCGGCCGCACCGGTTGGGTGCAGGATGTCTGGAAATCCGGCGCGGTCGCGGAGGCGTGGGGCTTCAAACCGACTCCGGAGAACACACATATCTTCCTGTGCGGTGTTTCCGGCATGGTCAACGCCATGATGGAAGCGCTCAACGCTGAAGACTTTGTGGAGCACACCAAAATGCAGCCGGGACAGATCCACGTCGAGCGCTTTGTGTAATCTCTTAAGGTTAGTGCAATCTACTGGGAGGGTGCATCGAGTATGCACCCTTCTTTGATTTTTCCCAAATCTCTCCAACTGATCAGGGTTCCCTCACTTGTGCGCGTGGTTTTTTCACCACCAAAAACCACGTAGACATACTCTTCAGAAGTCCCGGTAAGTTTTCGCCAGTAGTTAAGATTGTTAAAATAACTTGAAGTTATTGTTTTCCCGGATTTTATTTCCACCACCATAACTTCGTTCCCTTTCTCAATCACACAGTCGATTTCATTTCCATGGTTATCTTGCCAAAAATAAGGGTGACGATTTTCACCACGATTAAAACTACATTTGACAAATTCATTGAGAATTAGATTCTCAAAAAGTGAGCCCTTCAGGTAATGAAAATTTAACTCTGTATGGTCCCTAATCCCAAGAAGTGAACAAGCAACCCCCGTATCGTAAAAATAAAGTTTTGAAGACTTTATTAATCGCTTGTTAAAATTCCGGTAGTACGGATGCAGGCGGTACAGAATGAAGGAACTCTCCAGGATCGAAATCCATGCTTTTACTGTGTTTGGACTAATACCTGCGTCATTGGAAAGGCTGGTGTAGTTAAGGGGTTGTCCAATGCGTCCTGCACACAATTGTGTAAATTGGATAAAAGTATTCATGTCGCCGATGTTTTTTATTAAGCGAACGTCCCTATCAACATAAGTCTGAATGTACGACGGATAAAAATCTGTTGGTGGTATATCACGATCATAAATTCGTGGGTATTGTCCTCTGAAGATCATGGTTTCATACGACTCGGTTATAGGTTCAAGTTCTTCAAGTGAGAACGGAAGCAAATGCAATACTGCTGTACGTCCTGCAAGTGATTGGCTGATCCTCTCCATTAATAGAAAATTAGAGGATCCAGTTAGGATGAATCTAATCTGGTTGTCCTCATCGACTATTCGTTGGAGATAAGAGAAAAGCTCTGGAGTGTTTTGAATTTCATCCAAAATAGCGCCGGACGGGTAATTAGATAGAAAACCACGTGGATCAGAAAGGGCAATTTGTCGAATGTCTGGGTCCTCGAGTGAGACATAGGGCAGGTTTGGAAAAGTGGATTTGACGAGTGTGGTTTTTCCAGATTGTCGCGGTCCAGTGAGTGTAATTATCTGGAACTTTTCCGACAAGAAAATCAACTTGGAAGCTAATGTTCTTTGTATCATTGATCATCTCCGTATAGTTGACGGTTGAGGTGCTTTTACATATGCATTATACAGTATTTGTACAATTCTGCAATTGTATTGCGGTTTTGTACATACAGTGTATTTCCACATTGCCCTTCTCGTTCGGTCTACATACAGCCCGTGCTCAACACACTATCGCTTTCATTATTCGATTGAGCTGTGATTCAGTATAATAAAACCGTCCATAAATAATCATCTCAATCGCGTCCTTATCGGTCCCGATTGATTATTACGATGAAGGAGGCACCTTTATGTCCACCCTGACCGTTGAAAAACCTAAATTCGAGATCAAGCAGCCCAAGCTGCTTTCAGAGCGCGTGCGCTGGCTGCGCGACTATTACTTCCAGGGCATCACCCGCAAGTGGAACAACGAGTTCATTGCCTACACCACCGGCACCCCTTGGGACTTCCAATATAAGAGGGTGTTTATAAAACACCGAAAAACATCACATTCTTGGATAAAAGGTAAGAATTTGAAGCACAGTTGCCCTGAGGAGCTTGAAATAAGGCTCAAAAGAGGGTTAAACCAGACTTTATTTCTGATTTTTTATCCGGCATCGACATTTCTCCCTTGGTTATTCAGCAGCATAGGCTCTTTCTTTGAAATTGACTCCGGTCAATAATTTCACCATTCGCTTGAGGTTCAAGATAATGGCTATGAAGAAGGATTGGACAGCGTAGCGGAATTTGCCGATGTAACGACAACGTCCAAATCCATGTCCTTGTTTGGCTTCTCCAAATTTACGTTCGATCTTATATCGTTCTTTTAGTCCTTGCTTGTATTGGGGTGTCTTAACCAATTCCAGCCAAACTTTTTTATGTGAGTCTTTCTTTTCAATTCGGGTCTTTTTTAGATGAATGGCTGATTGCAGTCTTTGTGTTTCCAAATGATAGTGGTTATTGCTGTCATCATAACCCTTGTCTGCGGCGTAGGTATCCACTGGTAACTCTTGTTCCAAATCATGATCTACCAGGGCACAAAAATGATGTCCATCATAAGCTTCCCCTGAAGTGGTTTCCAGGCTGGTGATGATCCCGCTCTCTGCATTCATACTTACGTGCGCTTTATAACCATAAAAGTATTCGGTTTGTTCGATTTCTTCCCCTCTTTCGTTCTTGACTTTATGTTTGTGTTTTACTCCCCATTGAGCATCTCCGTCTCGGGGACCTTTACCTTTGTTTTTCCGGTTTTTGTCTTTGTCCGAATTTACATCTGCAATGGTATGTACGCTATCGATAATTTGAATACTACCGAACTTTATACCTCGTAGTATCGCTTCTCGAACGATCTGGGCCAGCATCGCTTCAAATATCTCTACTTTTCCGTTCTTCAATAACCGTTCCCGAAATGTGGTTAGGGTTGAATGGTCTGGTGCTTTTCCGTCCACAGCTAACCCTACGAAGTACTTCGCTGGCAGATTCTCGTTCACAAATACTTCAACTTGTCTTTCAGATAATTTGTATAAATAGGCGATCACTTCTATCTTCAACATCATTGCTGGATCAAAGGGCGGTCGCCCCACAACTCCCTGTCCTTTATACAACTTGATCAATCGCTTTGTGAAATAATCCCAATCTACTATTTGTCTCAATTTCCTCAGAAAATGATCTTCAGGTACTACCTGGTCATATAAGTATTCTCCAAAAAACGTCTCACTTCCTGTTTTTATGTACCGTGTTTGTTCCATTTCAGGCTCTCCTCTTCTGAGATGCCCTAATTTTATTAAATTTCCGGAAATTGGTCAATTAATTCACTCGTTTTTCAACACCCTCAATATAACGAGCTTTCCTTCTACATCGTCCCGGAGACCTACTTCTACATTCCCACCTTCCGCTCCTCTTTCAAGCAGCTCGCCGTGCCTGTCCAGCTGCACCCTGACTTCTGGAGCTGGAGCCTGCCGGAACGCCGCGCCTGGTTCGTGCGCGAAGTGATGGTGAAATATCATCCCAAGGAGATCCTCCCCGGCGACCTGCTGGCAGGGGCGCGCTTTAACATCATGGTTTCGCACTGCCTGAACAAGAGTGAAACCAAAGCCTATGACAAAATGATCTAGTAGTCAGTCATAGTGAATAAGATGGAACACTCCTTGC
>DIWN01000087.1:0-7921 GCA_002423495.1 Anaerolineaceae bacterium UBA6105
GGTTTGCCGGTTATCATCCGCCTGATCGATCCTCCACTGCACGAGTTCCTTCCCAGCATGGAAGACCTGCTGACCGAGGTTGCAACCCTGAAAGCCAAGGGAATTACTGAAGGTCTGGCAGAAAAGCAGGAATTGCTGGATGTTGTCCAGGGAATGCACGAAAGCAACCCCATGATGGGCTTACGCGGCATCCGCCTGGGCATCGTTTACCCCGACATCATGAAGATGCAGGTTCGCGCGATTTTTGAAGCTGCCTGCGATGCCAAACTGAATGGCTTCGATCCACATCCCGAAGTGATGATCCCCCTGACCGGTCACGTGAACGAGCTCAAGGAAGTCCAGCCTACCCTGGTGAAAATCGCCAAAGACGTCATGGCAGAGAAGGGTGTCGAGGTTGCTTATAAATTCGGAACAATGATCGAAATCCCGCGTGCCGCAGTGACTGCTGGGGAGATTGCTGAATATGCTGAATTCTTCTCCTTTGGCACCAACGATCTTACCCAGATGACCTTTGGCTACAGCCGCGATGACGCAGAACGCACCTTCCTGGGTGTGTATGTTGAGAAGGGCATCCTAGAAAAGAATCCCTTCCAGCAGCTTGACCGTGATGGCGTTGGCCGCCTGATGAAACGTGCCATTGAAGATGGTCGTGCAGTGCGTCCAGAATTGGAAGTTGGAATCTGCGGTGAACACGGCGGTGACCCAAGCTCGATCGAGTTCTGCCACATGATCGGCAACAACTACGTGAGCTGCTCGCCATTCCGTGTGCCTTTGGCCCGCTTGGCAGCTGCTCAGGCTGCGCTTAAGCACGGCTAAGATCTTAACCATTCAAAAGAAAACGGCTCCCTCTTAGGAGCCGTTTTTGATAAGAATCGTTTCCTAGTTAATAACCTTATGGCAAGATAGATTTGGTCGGTCGTAGGGCGAGATTGAGGACGTCCTCACTTTGTCAAATAGATAAAGTCACCCGTCCTCAATCCGCCATCCACCAGGCACCACCCGAAGGTGTGGCGGATTGACAGCACGTCTAAGTTCAGGCGATTAGAGATACCGGTGCTGTCAATCTCGCCCTACAAACAAATGCTCACCTTGGCGAGCAAGGCCATCACTGCGAACGCCCTTAGTTTTCTTTCTTGTGTTTTATGCCGGGTTATTGGCCGTAAATCAGCGAGTAACGGTTGAAAATCTCCACGATATTCCGAATGTAAACTCTTGTTTCCAGGTAGCGTATGGTGTTCAGGAAAACATCCGGGTCCTCGCCGGTCAACTTTGTCCAACCGTTCACATTTCTTTGCCCAGCATTGTAAGCTGCCAGGGCTTTGTATTCATCTCCATCATATACGTACAACATCCTCGCAAGGTTATTACTGCCAAGCTCAAGGTTGTAATAAGGCACGTCCAGATCACTAGCTACAAAATCAGGCAAAAAACCAGTTTCAATGGCAATTTGCTCTGCGGTGGAAGGCATCAATTGCATAATCCCGCGCGCGCCTACTCCTGAGGCAGCCTGCGCGCCAAAGTGACTTTCCTGGTAGATAACGCTCAGCAGCAACAACTCGGAGAGCTTATATTTTTCTGCCGCAGCCTGGATCCAGGGCAGGTAGTAAGCGCCATACTCGATGTAGGTAAAATAAGGCGGATATGCTGCGGAAAAGGGCGTATCGGCGTAGCCTGAAAGTTTCGCGATAGTTTTGCTGGCTTCTAATGCTGAGCGGTAGTAGCCTCTTTCCAGGAACACTTTGATGAGCCGGAAAAGGTTCAGCGGGTCGTCCTGATTTTCGCTGAGTAAGCTGCTCAGCTCAGAGGAAGCCTTGCTGTACATCCCAAGCCGGTCAAACTCCATGACTCTAATAAAGGTTGGGTGGTTGAATAGTTCAGAGCTGTAATCCAGATTGGTATTCGTCGGCAGATTGAAGGCGGTTTTAAGCCACTGTCCCGCAGGGATGCGCAGATCGGGTAGATTGATTTCAAGCTTTAATTGCGCTGGTTCCTGGAATGGCGCGCGACCTTCCAGTAACTCCGCTGCCCGGATGCCGTAGTATCCGTAAGGGGCTTGGTTAATTGCGGCTTGCCAGTTGAGCCCGGCTTCCTCATCATTGCCTTGTGCCTGGTTGATTTTGCCCAACCAGAAATACGCGGCGGAAAGTTCAAAAGGTTCCGCACTCATTGGAATGATAAGGTTGAAATTGGCTGCCGCTTTTTCGAACTGACCAAGTTCAAAATAAACCGAGCCTCCAAAGAACAAGCCATTAAAAGCTTTTTCGGAGGCTGGGAACTCGAGCGCGATGCGCGTCCATGAATCCGCAGCGGCTTGTTTCTGATTATCAAATAACTGGTAACTGGCGGCAAAATCAAGCAGATCGGGCGCTTCTGCCCCCGAATGAAGCTCGGCTGCCAGGCTGAGCGCGGTGTCTATTGCCAGCTGGATTTGCCCCAGGTAGCGGTTTTGGGTCTCAATGATGGCTTGGATCGCGTCCATGCGATAGGCGCTGGCAGGATAGCTGGAAATTAACTCACTCCAAAGTTGAATTGCCGCCTTATCCTCAGCAGTTCCACCAGCGAAATTCGCTTCCAGGCGTTCATTAGATTCGAAACCAGCCAGCACCAAACCCTGTGCTCTTGTTGTCAATCCCTTATAGTAAAAGGCTTTGTCAATATCTACATTGTTGTTTGCGATGTAGCGGTCAAACGCCTCCATGGCAAGCAGATACTGCCCTCTGTAGTAGTTGATCAAACCGCGTTGTAATTCGTTAACTTCCTGCCCGGCATCCAGTAGTGCCAGCAAGGCAGAGTAACTATCGTAAGAGTAAGGAAAGTTATTGACGGCGTCCTGGTAGTAACCGTAACCTTCTTCTTTCTGTCCATCGTTGATCAGAATGCGACCGATCAAAAGGTCCATTTGAGCCTTCGTTAATTCGCTGCCCGTTTTAAAATAGATTTCTTTATAGATGTCAACGGCTGCCTGGCTTTGACCGAGGTTTGCGTACCCTGCCGCAACCTTTTGGGCAAGGGGCAGGTTTTCGCCTGATGGGGCGGCCAGGTAGGCCGTTTTGTAAGCTTCAAAGGCTGCTTGTGATTGACCGTCCTCACTCAGCAGATCGCCAATCTTCTCATAGACATAGTGGTCGATCACGCCGGGTCGGGCTGCGGCATAAGCCTGAAATTCAGGCAAGGCATCATCCGCGCGATCCTCCACCAGGGCGGTCTCGCCAAGGATAAGGTGGGCTCTGACAGCGGGCAGTGTTGCGGGGTATTTCTGGATCAGATCTTTCAGAATGCGGGTGGATTGGTAATAGTCTTCCTGTTTAAAGAAGACCAGACCCTGCCCAAAGAGCGCTGCCGCTTTGAACTCATCCGTGTCTTGCGGCAGGGTGCCTGAGTAAAGTTTGTAGGCTTCGCGATAGTCACCAAATGCCAGCGCCAGGTCAGCTTCTGTGATGGTTGCCTCCGGGGTGGGCGCAATTTCAGTGATTGCCGAAGGGATGAAGTTCTGTTCAGTAAGCTCTACTGTAGGCACGGGAATGGCTGTCTCAGTTGGCACTGGCGGCGTTTTGATTGGACCGCAGCCACTGGCAAGCAAAATGCCAAGAATCACAGGAAGTAACAACCAACGGGCAGCAGATTTCATTCCTGACTTATAAACCAAAGGATTGGGCTTGTCAAATAGGCTGGTTATAAAAATACAATAGGTTTTGCAGCCGTTTTTTTCGTTCTTTTGGCACATATTTTGACCTGAATCAGATAAGGATGGATATAATCAGAAAAAACTTGGAGGTTCGGATGAAAAGCTGGCAGCGCTACTTTGAAGTCATGCAGGAGGTGGTTGAGGATGTTTTCAGGACACAAGAAGCCAATATCATTGAGGCTGCAGAGATCCTCACCAACACCACCAGGAACAATGGAATTATTCATTTGTTTGGCTCGGGGCATTCCAGCCTCATAGCTGAGGATGTATTTTGGCGCGCAGCTACATTGGCGAACGTTCATGCGATATTTGAGTCAGCTGTGGCGGGTATCAATGAAGTCACCAAAACCAGCAAGCTTGAAAAGCTTGAGGGCATTGGCAGGGTGCTCGTGGAATACAACCGTGTCCTTCCTCCAGATGCGATGATCTGTATCTCCAACTCTGGCAACAATGCTGCCACGATTGATGTGGCCTTGGGAGCCAAAGAACGGGGAGTGCCTGTGATCGCGATTACCAACGTCACCTATGCCGATCAGCTCACAACCCACCACAGCAGCGGCAAGAAGTTGAAGGACGTGGCAGATGTGGTGATCGACAATTGTTCGCTTTATGGTGACACCGCGATCGAGCTTCCGGGTCTCCCCCAGAAGGTTGGCGCCACCTCCACCATCCCCGCTGCTTATATTGTGCCTGCTCTCCTGGTGCAGACCTGTGAGAACCTCCTGGAATTGGGTATCAAGCCAGATGTTTACTACAACGGGCATCTTGCCTATGAAGACCCCAGCATCAAACTCCACAACGACGCCCTGGTTGAGAAGTATTCTCAAAGGATCCGCAACCTTTAGGACAAAAAAACTGCTCTGTTGTTCAAAGCAGTTTTTTTTAGCTTTATCTGATTTTCAATCAATCGGCGTACTTGCTGAGCAAGGGTGGGATAGTCGCTCGGATGAGGGCGAAGGTCTTGCGAAAGACGGCCAATTTTTCCTCTTCACTGCCCACAAACGCGGCAGGATCTTCAAAACCGACGTGGACTTTCTCTCCCTGTTTTAGCCAGAGCGGGCAGGTCTCGTTGGCATGGTCACAGACGGTGACTACCAGGTCAAAGACCTGGCCTGAAAACTCCTCTGTTGATTTCGAATGCCCCTGATGATAAATATCCGCTTCCTCGATGACTTGTTGCGCGAAGGGATTGACCTTGCCGGTTGGTTCTGTACCGGCGCTAAAGGCTACCCATTTATCCCAGCAGTCGTTGTTCACGATTGCTTCAGCCATCTGGCTGCGGGCGGAGTTGCCGGTGCACAGAAAAAGAACCCTCTTTCTGCCTTTCAGCTCATCATCCTCAGTCTGGAGCGGTCCACTATAAGGTACATTCGCGGTATTTTCATCTTCGACAAGGACTTCATTTGAGAAATCGCCCTTTTCCATCGCCGCCAAAAGTGCTTTTGCTTTCTCGACATCCTGCGGACGCACCTGGATGCCAACTGAGCCAAGGTCACCAACCGTAAAACTATAGATCAAACCGAGCGTGTCCTGGTCGATGTAAACGGGGATGCCCTGAGCCTCAAGAAAAGCCTTGATCGTTTCAGCATCCAGGCGACCATGAGCGCTATAGACGGTTACATAGGAATCCAAACCTTCGTTTCCCATTAAAAACTCCAGTCCTCAGTGCAGCGCTTCCAATCAACCAGTTCTTCCGGTTTGAACCATAAGGCTATCTCAAGCTCAGCATTTTCAGCAGAATCAGAAGCATGGGTGAGATTCATTCGATTTTGGAGACCGTAGTCAGCACGAATTGTTCCGGGGTCGGCTTCGGTGCCGCGGGTTTTCCCCATCATCTGGCGGATAGCCACAATCGCGTCCGGTCCAGTCCAGACCATCGCCATCACAGGCGATGAGGTGATGAACTTGATTAAACCGTCAAAGAAGGGTTTTCCCACATGAACACCATAGTGCTCATTCGCCAGCTCCGGGCTGACCTGCAGGAATTTTGCAGCCACAAGGCGCAGCCCGCGATTTTCAAGCCTTGTGATCACCTCACCAATCAACCCACGCTGAACTCCATCGGGTTTAACCAATACTAAAGAACGTTCCATGCCACACTCCAATCAGAGATTTTTTCAATCCGATGAGCTGTTAAGTTCATCGTAGATGTCCCAAAGATCGCCCGCATCTGAGCTGAGCGTTAGTTGGGAGCGTAGTGTTTTCTTTGCAGCTTCCGCCAAAACAGGATCTGACTTGTTATCGCGAATCAGTGCGAAGGCTTCCTCGCGCTGCCCTTGCTTTAGCAAGTCCCGTACTTCTTGCTTAAAGCTATTGATAGATTCAACCTGAGGGTCTGCTGCGATCGGTTCCACGACATCTTCAACCAGGTCTGGTTCCAGGCCGTCTTCAGGTGTGTCGAAGGCCTCAAGCTCTGCAGTGCTTTCCTGAGACTCCTCAACTGCTTCCATATCCAGTGGATCCTGGCTCTGGAATTCAGATATTTCCTGCCATTCAGATTCGACCGGCATTTTCGGGGGAATAAATGCTTCCGCTTCTTCCACGTCATCAGAAATGGATGTAAGGAGTTCTGACTCATCAGCATCTTGAATTTCTTCCGCTGATTGCTCCGGGCTTGACGCGAACTTCAGTAACCACCCCGGCAGTTGTGATTGAGGGGCATCCGATTCAACTTCAAGCGGCTGCGTTCCCTCCTCAGGTGTTTGCGAGGAAGCAGATCCAGTCACATCAACTGGCTGGGTTATTTCTTTTTCTTGATCAGACACGTTTAGTCTCCGAGATAATCGCGCAATTTGCGTCTCACACTGGGATGACGCAGGCGGGTGAGTGCCTGGGCTTCAATTTGACGCACGCGTTCCCGGGTGACGCCCATTTTTCGCCCAACTTCTTCCAAAGTGTATGCCTGTCCATCCAACAAACCATAGCGCAACTGCAGGATGCGCACTTCGCGGGGGGGCAGGGAGTCCAGCACTTCCACGAGATGTTCGCGCAGCAGGTTGAAGGTGGCGGTTTCATCCGGAGGAGAAGCTTCGTCATCTTCGATGAAGTCACCAAGCACAGAATCTTCTTCATCATCCGTTGGTGTTTCCAGGGATAGTGGGCGGCGGGCAACCTGGATCATGTTTTCGACCTTCTTCGGCAGCACTTCAAGCGTTTCTGCCAGTTCTTCAACCGATGGTTCCCGACCCAGTTTCTGGGTGAGCTGATGCTGGACGCGCAAAAGTTTGTTGATCTGATCGCCCATGTGCACCGGAACGCGAATGGTTCTGCCCTGATCGGCAATCGCGCGGGTGACAGCCTGGCGGATCCACCAGGTGGCGTAGGTGCTGAATTTGTGCCCGCGCTGATACTCAAACTTCTTGGTAGCGCGAATTAAGCCAATATTCCCTTCCTGGATCAGATCCAGAAATGGAACGCCGCGCCCCATATATTTTTTGGCGACACTGATGACTAAGCGGGAATTTGCGGTGATCAGGTGGTCGCGAGCTTCGCTGCCATCTTCAATGAACCGCAGAAGTTCCTGGCGCTTTTTGTTGCTCAGGTTTCCCTGGGCGAGCTCAGCTCTGGCTATTCGACCCCGTTCGATTCGTTGCGCCAGAACGACCTCTTCTTCGATGTCATTCAGCAACGGCACCCGGCTAACCTCTTTCAGGTATAAGCCAATTGTGTCGTCGGTGTCGATGTTTGCCAGGTCATCGATGGTGGGTTCCTCCTCCGCCGTTTCTGATAACTCCTTATCGGAGGGCTCGTTCCTTGGCAAGTCATCTTCGACGATGGCGATGCCAGCATTGCCAAGGGCATTATAGACGCCCTCGAGCTGGTCAATATCTTGTTCGACTTCCGGGAAGAATTGCAGGATATCGTCGTTAGTCACATAAGACTTTTTTCGAGCAAAATCCAGAAGGCGGGTTAGAGATGATGAGGGGGAATCTTCTTCAATTATGGGTTGGTTGTTCAATCTTGCCATATATAAGCAGTGGACCTTTTCTGTGTTTTTGGTTTACGTTTCAATAGAGTACGATATTTTAAGACAAAATTCAAGTGTAAAATGAGAACTGGTTGAGAAGTCGACCAAATTGACGACAAAATTTTGACAAAAACACAAAAGCACCTTTGCAAGAAGGTCTTCTCGAATCAATTTCCCATATATTCCAGTTTCCACGAGTAGATTAACTAATGATAAAGCGGCAAAAATGCAAATATGAGATGAAAACTGTGATTCGTGTTACAATATTG
>DIWN01000087.1:8004-8185 GCA_002423495.1 Anaerolineaceae bacterium UBA6105
AAAATGAATAGAAAAGTATTTTATAGATTGTTTGTGCTTCTAATCACGGTGGGCTTGCTTCTTTCAGCTTGCGCGGCTCCAGCAGAGGCACCCGCAGAGCCTGAAGTGGTAAAAGACACTTTTATCTTTGGGCGTGGAGCAGATTCGGTACAGCTCGATCCTTCCCTGGTCACTGACGGTG
>DIWN01000041.1 GCA_002423495.1 Anaerolineaceae bacterium UBA6105
AGCCAGGATCAAACTCTCCGCTAAAATTTATCACCTTACGGTGTTTTCATCTTTACGGAAATTTCATTAACGAGGCTTGTAGTAATTACTTACCTATTTCTTATTTGTCTTGCATTTTTCCTATCACTTTTCAGTTGTTAAGGTTCTGACTTTCAAGAGACCGGATTCTAACGGATTCATTCTCCGCTGTCAAGCCATTCTTTCAGACGAAAGCGCCGGCCCTAATTTCTGCCGGCAACTGGCTAACCCCGATCCTATCTAGACCCAAGCTATTCTGTTTTCAAGCATCACGCCTCAGGCGCGATATCCTAATGTAGCACCTTGGAAAAATTAGTATAGACGATCAACATTGTTTTGTCAAGGGCGATTTCCAACCTCTTTGAGTTTTGCCTCATTCTTGCTGGAGTTCAGAAAGCTTATTTTGTCAAAGTCCATGCGTCCGTTCAGACGCGCAAAAGCCAATTATAGGCAAACCCAAGATTAAGTCAAGGGTTTTTTGGACCAATTTCCAAAACTGGTCTTGTAATTACCCAAATTGCCCGAATCTCACCTGAAGAATATGGAATCAGGATTGAATTGAAACGTTCCCGATCTTTACACCAAAAGGCAAAAGGCAGATAAGCAAAAAACGGAGCGGTATGCTTGCCCATTTGATTTACACGGGCAATCTGCCACTCGGTTCATTTGGTCAAAATTTCAACGCTATTTTCGATAAAACAGCGAGTACCCTTCCAATCAAGCCGGACTAAAACTTGTTCGAGCCTATAAATGGCACAAATCTTGGGGTTTTGGAGGCATATTCCCGCCATTCGGGGTTCTGACCCTTGCCCTTTTCCTGAATGGGGATGCCCGAAACAAACAGGAGCAGATAAGTGATCACTGCCGGGCTGATCAAGGCCAGCCATCCCCATGGATAAGTAAGGCTCATCACCGCCATGCCCAACCAGACCAGGCTCTCGCCAAAATAGTTGGGGTGACGGCTGGTTTTCCACAACCCTGCTTGCATGATTTTGCCTTTGTTGTTCGGGTCGCGTTTAAATGCAGCCAATTGCGCGTCAGCCACAGCCTCAAAGAGGAAACCAATCGCGAAAATGACCAGACCCACCCAGGTGGCTATTCCCACGGGTTTTGGATCGACGTAATTCATCCGCAGGATTGCGGCCGAAATGATGTATTGCAGCCCAGCCTGAAGCATGAACAAGCGCAAAAAGGCTTTGGTTTGCCCGTTCTCACCATAACCCTTTAGAATTTCCTGGTAGCGCCTATCTTCGCCGGTTTTCGCAATCCGTTTAACAACATACCGGGCCAGCCGCAAGCCCCACAGGCTTACCGCCAGTGCCAAGAGCAAATTAGGCAATTCCTGGGGAGAAAAGGCGAAATAAGCGATCCAGGCGATCAAGACATACCCAACACCCCAGGCGGCGTCCAAAAAGGTTACTTTGCCGGTGAATCTGGCAATCACGTAAACAAGTGAAAACGCTGCCACCGGCACCAACAACATCAGTATTAAGTATTGGAAAATCATTTTCGGATGAAGTAGGTGATGAGTGAAACCGCGAGAGAGATAAATGTACCCCATGCAATATCCACAACCGTTACCAGCAAAGGCCAATCCTTGAGAGTTGCCATGTTGGTCAGGTCATAGGTGGCGTAGGTCACCAGGCCAAAAATCGCGGCGCTGATGATCAGCCGTGTCAGGTTCTGGTGTTCCAAGGCCGGAACGATCACAAAGTAAATCATGGCAGCAATAAACAATAGATAGAAGATCGCAGCCGGCAGCAATTTGGCTTTATCAGCCATCAGATGCCCAATTTGGGACTTGTAAAACTTCGAAGCAATGATTGTCAGCCAGAGCATGTCAATGCCCAGAAAAACGGCAAAAGCGACTAAAAATGTCTTGATGTTTTCCACTTTCTCATCCTCAGTAAGCGATATTAACGCAAGCGGTTCTTTGCGGTGGATATTTGTATAAATAAACTATAAACTGTTTTTGGTCAGTTTACAATTAGCGTAAACAAAATCCCCAAAAAAATGACCGGTTCTTCCCCATAGCCAAGAAACCTTTACTAAAGGTTTCTATTGGGAATAAAATTTGGACTCTATTACAGATTCGAAACAAAAGCCCGAGGGGCAAGCCTTATAAATTTTTCGGCTTGTCTCTCAGTCTGACATAGAAATGGAGGATATCCGTTTCTATATTAAATCATCGATGATAAGAACAAAACGACCACACCGAGCAGCGCATTGAGCGCCAGAATCCCCGCCGAAAGTTTTTGGAGCTCCATTTTCTTTTCAACTTTCACCCGCTTATTGATGGAAAGCCTCACAAAAGCCAGGATGACCATTACCACGATCAAAATGTGCTTGACCGACACAGCGGTCATGTAGGGCGTGCCAAAATCCATCAGGCTGGTGAAACTCTTGGATGACTTCCCTAACAGCAGACCGGTCAGAGCCAAACCTGCCATACTCGCCAGGGCAAAGGGTTTAATGCGGTCCTGGATCCCGTTTATGACCATCAGAGGCTCACTGATTTTTGGATTTTTGCGAATGCCTGGCAAAATCACCAGCGCCATCAACAGCATTCCGCCGATCCAAAGCGCAGTAAACAGGTTGTGTAAAAATCGCATGACATTCATTAGTAATAGTTGGTTGGGCATTTTATATTTCCTCTTTCTTTGAGATCGCTTTTTCAATTAAAGCTAACAAAATCTTTTTTTCCTCGTCATCCAAACCTTCCAAAATCGTTTCTACCCGCTGACTTCGATACTCCTCAATTTCAAAAACCAGCTGACGTCCTTTTTCCGTCAGAGCAAGTGAAAGCGCTCTGCCATCAAACGGTTCTGGGGTTTTGGTAACCAAGCCTTTCGCGTTCAACAAGCTCACCATCGCGCTCACGCTGGCTGCGCTGTATTGCAGAGCACTGGTCAGCTGGCTTAAGCGTGAATCGGGATGCTTTTCCAGATAATCCAGGTAAACCACCTGGGCGGGTGTGATATCAAACTTGTCCAGTGGCGGCAGTTCTCCTCCCAGCTGATGAAAGCGGAGGATCAATTGTTGAAATTTCAGGTTTAGCGAGTCTTCCATAATTAGTTAGGTTTCCTAACTAATTAGTTTATCCTTACTTCACCAAAAAAGCAAGTCGTCTGTAATAAAAACAGCACCAGTGAATACTGGTGCTGCGGATTGAATCGATCTGTTTTAGAAATCGATATTGAAGACGAAACTGCGGAAAAAGATGTAAATGAAGTAGATAATGATCAAGTATATAGCAGACTTTTTGCCAAGTTTTCCGTCATTGAACCACAAGATTGCCCACAGCAAAATGCCGGTCAGGGTCTCCCACGGGAGATCCCAGATAATCAGAGGTCTTGGAACGGCATAGGTAGAAATGAGCGCGCCACCACCGATTGCCAACAAGGGGTTGGTGATGTTGCTGCCCACCAACGTGCCCAGGGAGATGCCGGCTTCTTTGTGGCGGAGACCCGCCAAAGCAGTGGTGAGCTCGGGTAAGGCCGATGCCAGGCCAAGCGTAATTACTCCAATCAGTGACCCGCCCACGCCTGTTCGATCAACTATAGTTTCGGTAGCCGAAAGCACAAAAGTAGCGCATCCAATGATGACTACCAACATCATCATTGTGATAAAAGCGTCGAATAAGACTTGACGACCATTGCTTGGGACGTCTTCAGCCAGCTCTGAAGAATTGAGCTCGTTGTCCTCTTCCTTGTAGTGCTTACGTTCGTCCGTATACAAATAGTAGGTATAGGCGAGAAATGTTCCAAATAAAATCGCTCCATCAATGCGACTGTAGTCACCATCCCAACCGAGGATGATGCACATAATGGTCGTGCCGATCATCGGGACCATGCTCTTCCAGAGGAAATAGCGCCTGAAATGAAGTGTGCCCGCCAACAAGATCACAATGCCCATGATCAGAGTCTGTTGAACCACATCCGAGCCAATATTGGCGCCCAGAACGATAGCAGAACCGGTTTGGTAATCCAGCGTGCCGCGCAGAATATTGACAGACGCGGTGAAGTGGGAGGTGATTTCTGGAAGTGAGGTAGCAACAGAGAGCACCGTCATTCCCATGAAAGTGCTGGATAGTTTAAAGTAGTTTGCGATACCAATTAACTTCTTAACAGCATAGTTCGCGCCTATAACCAGCACAACAAGCGCAGCCAAACCAACCGCGCCAACCAAGTATATACTCCAATTTTGCATCATAATAAGTCCTTTTCTCAAAACGATTGATTATAAGACCTTTTTAATTATAGCAATAGTTGCGGATACGATTTAACCTCGATTTAACAATTGGTAGAGGAGATGCGACTCTTATTGGGATTTAAGGGAGCAGGAAATAGAGGTATTCCTGTGTTAGAAGGGAGCGCAGTAACCGTGGCGATCTGGCTGTTGCGTTGGTCTAAAAAGCTAAAATGCAGACTGCCGCGTCGCCCTTGTGGGCTCCTCGAAGAGACGAATCTATCTCCGCAATTACGGATTAATCTGTCATCGCGTGTAAATTATGGCACCCCTTTGTCATCGCGAGGGAGCGTAGCGACCGTGGCGATCTGCCTTTTGTATCTATTGGCCCAAACACAGTCTTTCGCCGTAGATCAGTGTGTGGTGATTCGCATGTCATCGATTAGAAAATCAAAAACAGTACGCGTAGGGCGAGATTGGAAGCACTGCAAACATCATCAGGCACGTATCTTGATTTGCTTCCAATCCGCCATCACACCATCGATCATTCGCAATAAACAAGCCTTGCTCCCCAAATTACTATCATCGGCGGATTGAGGGCACCTTGACCGATTTGATGAACGAGCGTATCGTGCCCTCAATCTCGCCCTACAAAAAATTTTGCCTTTATAGCAGATTATGTACTCGTCAACGCGAGCGAAGCGTGGCGATCTGCCTTTTGCATTTACTAGCTGGAGACCTAGCAGTCAGTTCGAGTGCTCGGTCTGCCCACATGCGCTTTCAGCGCTGGGGCGCTTCGCAAGAGACAGGCACCAACATGATAGCTGGAGACCTTACGGTCAAAACCCGTGCGCGGTGAGGACACCGGCACGATCATTGTTGGAGACTGCCGCGTCGCCATGGCGGGCTCATCGCAGAGACGGATCTATCTCTGCAATTCTTACCGATTACTAACACTTTTTCTGTATACTATAGATAACAGAAAAAAACAGGAAAGAAGAAAATATGGACCTCAACAAATTCACTCAAAAAGCGCAACAGGCTGTGATCAACGCTCAGCAATTGGCGCGGGAGTTTAATCACCAAAGCATCGAACCCAGCCACCTGCTGCTGGCTTTGCTCAACCAACCCGACAGCACTGTGCCGGCTGTGATCACGCAAATCGCTGGCTCTGCTGAGATATTAAAGGAAGAAGTGCGCAAAGAACTGGCGGGACGCCCCAAAGTCTATGGTGGCTCCAGCGGTGAGGCGGGGCTTGCTCGCCAAGCGGCAGAAGTGCTGGACGCGGCTGAGCGCTATGCCAAGGGCATGGGCGACGAATACACCTCCACCGAACACATCCTGCTCGGTCTGACCGACAGCCCCGAGAGCAAAAGCCTTTCCGCCTTCGGCGTCACCAAGGATGCCGTGCTCAAAGCGCTGCGCGAGATCCGCGGCAGCCAGTCGGTCACCAGCCAAACGCCGGAAGATACCTACCAAGCGCTCGAAAAGTACGGTCGCGACCTGACCGCGCTGGCACGCCAGGGCAAGATGGACCCTGTGATCGGGCGTGATGAGGAGATCCGCCGCACGATCGAGATCCTCAGCCGCCGCACCAAGAACAACCCCGCCCTGATCGGTGAGCCCGGCGTGGGCAAGACCGCCATCGTCGAAGGGCTAGCGCAGCGCGTCGTCAACCGCGACGTGCCCGAGGGTTTGAAAAACAAACGCATCGTTCAGCTCGATATGGCAGCCATGGTTGCCGGCGCTAAATATCGCGGCGAATTTGAGGAACGCCTCAAAGCAACCCTCAAGGAAGTTACCGAAGCCGAAGGGCAGATCATCCTCTTCGTTGATGAGATGCACACCGTCATTGGCGCGGGCGCAGCCGAAGGCGCTATGGATGCCGGCAACATCCTCAAACCGATGTTGGCGCGCGGTGAGTTGCACCTGATCGGCGCCACCACCACCAACGAGTACCGCAAGTATGTCGAGAAAGACGCCGCCCTCGAGCGCCGCTTCCAGCCAGTTTACGTGGCTGAGCCCAGCGTTGAAGACACCATCAGCATTCTGCGGGGATTGAAATCGAAATACGAAGTGCACCACGGTGTGCGCATTACCGATTCGGCAGCCATTGCAGCCGCGACCTTGAGCAACCGCTACATCACAGACCGCAAGCTGCCGGATAAGGCGATCGACCTGATCGACGAAGCTGCCGCACACTTGCGCACCGAGATTGACTCAAAACCCCAGGCTTTGGATGAGGTTGACCGCGACATCATGCAGCTGGAGATCGAAAAACAAGCCTTGCAGAAAGAAAAAGACCAGGCTTCGCGTGAACGGCTCGAAAAGCTTGAAGCGGACCTGGCGGATTTGGGCGAAAAATCCAAAGCGCTGACAGCTCAGTGGCAGGCTGAAAAAGAAGCCATCCAGGGCTTTAAAGACCTCAAAGAAAAGCTCGATCAGGCGCAACAGGAAATGGAACAGGCTGAACGCAACGCTGACCTTGAGAAAGCCTCGCGATTGCGCTACGGCACCATCCGCGAGCTGGAGAACAAGATCCGCGAGGCTGAATTGAAGCTGCAGAGCCAGCAAAAGCAAGGCGCACTGCTCAAGGAAGAGGTGGACGCGGAAGAAATCGCGTCAGTGGTGGGCAAATGGACCGGCATCCCGGTCAGCCGCTTGCTGGAAGGCGAGATGGAGAAGCTGCTCCACATGGAAGAGCGCCTGCATCAGCGCGTGGTTGGGCAGGATGAAGCTATCAACGCCGTTTCCAAGGCGGTGCGCCGCTCGCGCTCGGGCATGCAGGACCCCAACCGCCCGATCGGCTCATTCATTTTCCTGGGTCCCACCGGCGTCGGCAAGACCGAGCTGGCGCGCGCCCTGGCGGAGTTCCTGTTTGACGACCAGAACGCCATGGTGCGCATTGATATGAGCGAATACCAGGAACGCCACACCATCAGCCGCTTGTTTGGCGCGCCTCCGGGCTACGTGGGCTACGAAGAAGGCGGGCAATTGACTGAAGCTGTGCGGCGCCGCCCATACAGCGTGTTTTTGTTCGACGAGATCGAAAAAGCCCATTCTGAGATCTTCAACGCCCTGCTGCAGGTGCTGGATGACGGCCGCATGACCGACGGGCAGGGGCGTACGGTCGACTTCCGCAACACGCTGATCATCATGACCAGCAATCTCGGCAGCCAGCTCTGGATGAACGACCAAAGCGGTCAGCCCCGCCAGGTCAGCCGCGATGCAGTTGTGGACCTGCTGAAGACCTTCTTCAGACCAGAGTTTCTGAACCGGGTGGACGAGATTGTCACCTTCAAGCCTCTCACCCGTGAGGATTTGGGCGAAATCGTTGAAATCCAGCTGCTGCATGTTTCTGACCTGCTGGCAGACCGCGGGCTCAAGCTCGAGATCAGCCCGGCTGCGCGGGGGTGGCTGGCGGATGTGGGTTACGACCCCGAATTTGGCGCGCGCCCCCTCAAACGCGCCATTCAGCGCGAGGTCCAGGACCCGCTGGCGCTAAAGATTCTCAGCGGAGACTTCAGCGAAGGCGACACGATCAAGATTGATGTTTCAGACGCGGGATTGAGCTTTAGTAAAGCATAGCTAAGTGCAGGAGGGTTGGCGTCACAGACCCTGAACGAACCTGATCCTTGTTTAGCCAACCCACCTGCAGCAGTGGCACTTTAACGGTGGCAAGTCAGGGCGTAGGGAACGGTCTTGCGCCGTTCCGTTTGGCCATTTTGCGGAAGGGGTCGAGCCCCTTCCCTACGAAAGATGAATGGTGGGTCGGCTTTCTGTGATCACCCGAACCTCAACTTTGTTTTACGCCAACTCACCCTACTACTCCACCGTGGAGATTCCAATTGTCGGAGTGAGCCCGCGCAAGAAGGCTTGATTCAAAACGGGTCAAGGCGGTCTCATTACACGGCTTCGCCGGTACTCCGTCCGACCTACCAGCCTGGCGTAAAAAAATTTTTCACAGGCCTGAACGGCAGGCTTCAGCCCTCTCCGCTTCACTACCAGGGCAGGGTCCCTTCCATACGAAAGCGGCAGCGGCGTTTTATTTAGATAGAAGTAATCTGTATCTCTATCGCCTTCAGACACCCTTAGGGTGCAGGTGACACACAGCGAAAACCGAAACCAATTTTATGTTCTCTTGGATCGTGATCGGTTGTGTAAGCTATGCGCGTCAATTTCCAGCCATAATCAAACCCGCCGCCATGCACAACCTTTGTTCCCCCTTGCTCTGGACCCTGAGGGTTGATCTCAGGACTGATTGAATAATAATCCTTGTGATACCAATCAGCGGTCCATTCCCAAACATTGCCAGCAAGGTCCATCACGCCAAAAGGTGAAGCGCCTTCGGGGTAAGAGCCAACTGCTGCAGTATCACCAAGGCATACCTTACCAGTGTTTTCATCGAGCATATTGGCTTTAGCGCAGTCAGGGGTTTCGTTTCCCCAGGGAAAGACCCGCTTGTCATCGCCGCGGGCCGAGCGCACCCATTCAGCTTCAGTTGGCAGTCGCCCTCCCGCCCACTCGCAGTAATCATCGGCTTCAAACCAGGAGACTGCCACTTTCGGGAAATCAGCATATTCAGGGTCTGTGTAATAATCACGTCGGGTTGCGGAATGCTGATAGTAAGGTTCGTCACAAGCCCCATCCATCACACACAACGCGTATTGAGCGTTTGTCACTTCAAATTTATCTATGAAGAAAGTGTCAAGATACACCTGGTGCAGGGGCAGCTCATCCGCCATGCAAGAAAAACCGGCATTATTTGCTTCGTCACAGCCAATCCAAACTTGTCCTGCCGGGATCTCGATCGAGGGCATGCTGTCAATTTCCCGCAAATGGGTTGTGTCTGTTTCTGAAGTAACCCCAGGCTTTTGGGTGGAAGCAGGTGTGGAGGTGTTTGTAAAAACCGGGGTGAATTCCATTTTTGTTGTGCTAAAAGTGGGGAAAGCGGTTGAAACAGGTTGATCAGTTGCATGCAGTAAATCTTCATTGTTCGTAAAACAAGCCGAAACAAGCAGAAAGGAGAGCAGCGCTATCAGTAGAAATAGGGGTTGCCATTTCATAATGCCTATTATAACTGTTGTCTTTTCCTTGGTTATCCTACCCGGGCAAATCAACTTGTTTTAGACCTCGATAAAATTAAAGAATAACGGTTTTTTAATTGCCCTTCACCGCTGCCTCTCTAATAACTAAAAATTATTTTCCTGCTTAATGATTTTTTTCAAAATTAACTTGACTTTCGCCCCTGTGGATGTATAATGATAAAAGAATAGGGGTGTCCTATTCTTTTATCTTTAAGCCAATTCGGCGCAGTGCTAAATTGGTCATACAAGACCCATACATTTACCCTATCTCGCCTTTATTGTCCACGCATTGAGCGTTTCCTTTCAAACCAAGAATTAACAGCAGAACAATTCGGAGGTGAAAATCAATAATGCCGTCTAAGTCCTATTTGGTGCTTTTGTTTATTCGAATCTTAGTGAAATAAGGAATTGACATGAAGAAAAAACTGTTTGATTTGTTTTCGATATTTATCACCGTCTTGATGGTTTTGGGTGTGGTGAATCTGCCCAATAAGGCTGTTGCCCAAACGCCTGATCAACACTTGGAAAAAGTGGAAAACAAAGTACTGGATGCTCTGTCAACAGAAGGTGCTTCGAACTATGTCATCGAGATGGCTGAAAAAGCTGATTTATCGAAAGCTTATAGCATCATGGACTGGAGTGAACGCGGCTGGTATGTGTATAACACATTACGGGAAGTAGCCGCGCGTACTCAGAAACCCATTATTGAAATCCTGAAAAAGCAGGGGATCAAATATCAATCTTTCTTTGCCGCCAACGAAATTGCGGTCTATGGCAGTGGAATAAGCACCCTGACCGAAATCACCTCTTTGAAGGCAGTGGATCGCATTCGGTTTCCACGGACGGCAACGGTTGACCCGGGCTTTTTCTCAATCCAACCATCAACCGTCCCCCAGGGCAGTATAAATGCGCTTGACTGGGGTATCACGGACACCAATGCAGGTCAATTCTGGTCCACCTTTGACATGCAAGGGGACGGTCTGATAGTAGCTAACATTGACACCGGTGTTCAGTGGGACCATCCCGCGCTGGATCAATCCTTCAAATGCGGCAACGATCCTACTGATCCTGCCTGTTGGGCAGACCCGTCTAATATTTGTGGTGGCTCTGCCTGCGATAATAATGGGCACGGAACCCACACCATGGGCACCATGGTCGGCAATGATGACCCAACACTCACCTACCAAGTCGGTATGGCACCTAACGCACAGTGGATTGCCTGTAAAGGCTGTGAATCCAACACTTGTTCTGAGGACGCACTGAATGCTTGCGCGGACTGGATCCTTGCGCCTGGCGGTAACCCAGCCAACCGCCCCCACATCGTCAATAACTCCTGGGGGGATGTCGGGGGTGATGCCTGGTATCTGGATAAGGTAATTGCCTGGCGCGCGGCGGGCATTTTCCCGGCATTCTCAGCTGGCAACAGTGGACCGGGCTGTGGGACTCTTGGCTCCCCTGGCGATTACCAGGAAAGCTTTGGAACTGCAAGCCACATGATCAGCCGCGACATTTCCAGTTTCTCCAGCCGAGGTCCCTCAACTTTTGGCGATGATCCTTACACGAAGCCAAACATTTCGGCACCTGGGTCAAACATTTGTTCCTCCATCCCCGGCAGTGCATGGAGCTGCGGCTACAGCGGCACCTCTATGGCAGCACCGCACGTGGCAGGGGCTGTGGCTTTGCTTTGGTCCTGTAACGCTTCCTTGATTGGAGATATGGCGGCGACCTTCGAGCTGCTGCAGGATACTGCTGATCCGCCAAATGACGCTGGGAACTGCGGCGTCCCAGCGGATGGCGAAGGTAACTACACTTATGGTTATGGCTACCTTAATGTTCTGGCAGCAGGTCAACAGACTTGTTCAGTCGGCACTTTAGCTGGAACTGTGACAGACGGCAACAATCCCATTGAAGGTGCAACTGTGACCGCAGACAATGGAGCCCGTTTGGTGGTTGATGTTTTAACCCTGGCGGACGGCACTTATTCATTAAACTTACCAAGTGGAACTTATACAGTTTCTGCCACGAAAAATGTATACAGCGAGGATATTGAAACAGATGTAGTCGTGGTTAAAGGCCAAAAAACCACAATGAACTTTGTCGTCACCCCGTCCAACCTGTTTTCTGGTCATGTCATGGGCTTCGAAGCCTGCGATGTCAATCCAGCAGCCTTGGAAGGCGCCACGGTCAACTTCTGGCAGGGCACAACTATTGTTGCTACAACGACCACAAACGCTGTAGGTTATTACTCTTACACATTACCGGCCGGCACCTATGATATCGAATTTGTCATGGATGGGTTTGAAACCGAATATGCTGAAGAAGTTGAGCTTGCTGCAGGAGAAACCGTGACAGTGGACTTCACACTCCGCCTGATTGCCCCCTGCATCAGCGTTGAACCGACCAGCCTGGAACAAACTCAAGCCACTGATACGACTACCTCGCAGACCCTCAGAATCATAAATACAGGTGCTGGCGATGGCGTCTTTGAGCTTCTCGAATTGCCGGTAAGCAGTCTGCTACTGGATCAATTGTTGCAAGACCCAAGCTTTGAAGCATACACACCCAATCCTTACTGGGATGAATACTCTGCAACTTATGGAACCCCGCTTTGCACCGTTACTGATTGCGGTATTGGAACTGGCACCGGACCCAATACCGGGAATGTTTGGTCTTGGTTCGGTGGCTCCGGAACAGGAGATTCAGGTTACGTCTCCCAGGATGTGCTCATGCTACCTGGAACTGCTGAGATAACCTTCTATGCGGAGCAATATGTCTGCGGCGCTGCAGGAGCAAGTAATTACATGGCTCTCAAGATCGATGGTACAGATCCGGCCTGCGGTGTGCTTGGCTATCGTCTCGTGACGGTAGATGTTAGTGATTTTGCTGATGGCGACACGCATGAAATCATGTTTGACTCCGTAACAGTAGATGTTGCTAACTTCTTCCTCGATGATGTTGAATTGAACCTTGAAGTTGGGGGTGATGTTCCATGGCTCTCGCTGGATCCCACCGCTGGCGTTGTCTTTGCGGATAGCTCCACGGATGTTACGGTCACTTACGACTCGACCGGTCTGGCTGAGGGCGATTACTTCGCCGCAATCTGGGTCAAGAACCCGCCAGCTGCTGCGATCAATGTTCCTGTAACATTACACATCACTAATTGGAACTACATCTACTTGCCTCTGATCCTCAAGTAAGCTGGATCTGAGAAGAACCTGGTTTACAGGTTTAGAATAAACAACAGGGGCTGGCTAAAAAGCCAGCCCCTGTTAAATCACTGTAGGAGGCTGACCCAAAAGCCCCCATTCGTAGAAAATTTCTCTAAGAGTGGGGGCTGCTTTACTTTACACTCCGTAACATAAAAGTGTAATCCCTATTTTATAGCAAAATACGCTCATAAGTGGGGATGTAAAATAATGGAGTTGACTTTTGGGTCAGCCTCTTATCAATTTATCCTCACGCCATCATGGTTGACGCATCCCGCAGGGGGAGGCTTTGCACGGCGTCAACCCTACAAAAAAGCCTACCTTTTCCTTATCAATTTATCCTCATGCCAGCATGGTTGACGCGGGCATCAACCCTACATTCTCACTCATTATCAGCATTTGTGATGTCAGGTTGAACCTCGCAACCTGACCTACACGTACGTTTATGATGGCACAGAGACAAATGCCATTCACGGTTGACGCATCCCGCAGAGGGAGGCTTTGCACGGCGTCAAGCCTGCAAGATCATCGTAAATTTACCCTCACGAAAGTCTATACATCTTAATAACAACTAAATGACCTGCTCGTATACTTTCCCGATGCATGAAAACACTACAGAAGAGGACCTGAAGGTTTAGGTCAAAGGATTTAATGATGAAAACAAGCTTTCGAAAAAACAAAATAGTCTGGATAATTGTGGGTCTCCTCCTGGTTGGTGCAGTGATCACTGCGCTCTTACTTAGCAGGTCTGCCTCAGAAAAAGCAGAAACAGAAGCGCCTGTTCTGCAAACAGCCAAGGTGCGCAGGGGTGACCTGGTTGTCAGTTCAGCCGGCAGCGGAAGCGTGATTACGGCCGCTCAGACCCAATTGGGTTTTCGAACCAGTGGAGTGGTGTCTGCTGTGAATGTGGAGTCGGGACAACAAGTTAGCGAAGGTGACATCCTGGCGAGTTTAGACAATGCAGCACACCAAACATCATTCATCCAGGCAGAAGCAAACCTCGAATCCACATTCTCAGCTTCAGGAATTGCCAAATATCAACTTGAGCTTGCTGAAGCGCAAGTAGCCTACGATAAAGCCCTCGGAGAATCAAACGTTTACGATCCTGATAACGGCTACGAAAACGAAATCGCAATTTTGAAAAATTCTGTTCTCCTCGCGCAGAAAGCCGTTGAGGCCGCTGAATACAACGATTCCTTGTACCTATACTATCCGGAGGGTGACCTTTACAAAGCGAAAGCATCAGCTGACTTGGCTGACGCAAAAATCAAATTAGAGAAATTATTAGCTGAGCTGGCTTATTACGAATTAGAACCGGTTGATTCAGGCGAAACAAAAGTGATGGCGAATTTGGAAATTGCCAGGGCGCGCTTAGGTGAGGCGCAAACCGCGCTTGAAATTGTGCACTCAGGTGACCTGGATCGTTTGCCAGAAGCTCTTGCGGCAACAGAGGGAACAGCGTTGTTTGAATTAAAGCTTGACTATCTTGCCTATGAAAATGCGCGGATGGCCCTTGAAAACACGAATCTGGTTGCTCCTTATGATGGGGTTGTTGGGAACTTGAATCTTGTGCCAGGTCAAAGCGTGAGCACAAGCCCCGTGTTGACGCTTACATCCATGGATGAACTTTTGGTGAAGTTTTATATGGATGAAACCGACTTATCGGGACTTTCTGTTGGCAATCGCACTATCTATACTTTTTCCGCTCATCCTGAAACCACTTTTGAGGGTGAAGTTGCTGCAATTGAACCCTCGCTGCAGATGATTGATGGTTCTGCTGCGGTAGTAGCCTGGGGCACACTGCCCGAAAAGCCAAACTTTTACTTGCTAATCGGCATGACAATCGATGTTGAGATCATCGCTGGAGAAGCGAAAAATGCCCTCCTCATTCCCGTCCAGGCATTGCGTGAAATTACACCGGAATCATTCGCCGTCTTTGTCGTCCAAGAGGACGGATCTTTGAAGCTCACGCCTGTGACCATCGGCTTGCGGGACTTCGCCAATGCTGAAGTTTTAGCTGGTCTTGAAGCCGGCGACGTTATCAGCACAGGTAGCGTTGAAACTGAGTAATCAAGAGAACCAAACGGAAAACAAGATGGAAAGCATTTTAATAGAAACGAAAGAAATGACAAAGGTTTATGGCGAATCGGACGCCGCTATCTTTGCGCTTGCAGGAATCGACTTGCAGGTCAGAAGTGGTGAGTTTGTGGCAATTATGGGCCACTCCGGCTCTGGTAAATCAACGCTTTTGAATATCCTGGGATGTCTTGACCGGCCGACGACAGGCACATATAACCTGGATGGTCGGGATGTGAGTCAATTGAACAAGAATCAACTGGCTGAAATACGAAATCAGAAATTAGGTTTTATTTTCCAATCATTCAATTTATTGCCCCGTTTGAGCGCATTGGGGAACGTGATGCTTCCCATGTTTTATGACCCCACAGAAGATATTCCAGCTTCCGAAGCAAGATCGCGCGCGATTGCCTCCCTTGAATCGGTCGGATTAGGCTCCAGGCTGGACCACTACCCGAACCAACTTTCTGGCGGGCAACAACAAAGGGTTGCCATAGCGCGTGCTTTGGTTAACCATCCACCTTTGATTCTGGCTGACGAACCAACCGGGAACCTTGACTCTAAAACCGGTGCTGAGATTATGGAAATATTAGACCATTTGCACAAAGACGGCACAACTATTGTGATGGTCACACATGAACCTGATATTGCCCGGCATGCCGGTCGGATAGTTTGTGTCAAAGATGGCCTGATTAACTCAGATGGCGATCATGGAAGTACGCCCTGTATTGGCGAGAGAGAATTAGAATGAAACTGAATAAGATTCTTCGATCAGCCTGGGAAGGACTGATGCTCAATAAAGGGCGATCCGTCCTGACTACGCTTGGTGTGATTATCGGTGTTGCTTCGGTCATCATTATGCTTGCAATCAGTGCAGGAACCGAAGCAGAGATCGCAAGACAAATCAACGCCCTGGGGGCAAGCCTTGTAATTGTAACTCCAGCAAAGGGAACCCCAGGAAGTACCAGAACATTGCTGTATGATGACGCGCTGGCCATTGGCAAACAGGTTGTGGGAATTGTCGGCGTTTCAGCTGAACAAGCTCCACCCCCGCAAAATATAAAAGCCAATGACCAAACTCTTGGAGATATTTCTGTAATAGGCACTTCGCCAGAATTTCCCGATGTGCGGGATTACCCGCTTGCATCAGGACGCTACTTCAATCAGAGTGAGGATGACCGAAAAGCGAAAGTCGCGGTGCTTGGATCTGGAATTGCCATGGACTTGTTCGGTGACACAGACCCAATCGGCCAGACTGTAACTGTTGGGACAACCAGGTTAACAGTTATTGGGGTTATGGAATCAAAGGGAGTCGTCTCAGACGTAGATTACGACGGACGCGTTTACATTCCGATAAATTTAGTGTTTGACAAATTTATTGGAACTATGAGAATTGGTCCAGACCGCATTCGAACGATTTACGTAAAAGCTGAAAGCCCTGATAGGATTTCGAGTGTTATCACCCAAATTACAGCTGTTCTGGCTGAGCGTCATGATGTTGACGCCAGCAATCCGGATTTTTCCGTCCAAACTCAGCAAGATATCATCGACACACGTGAAGCAACCACGGCTGCCTTCCGTGACTTGTTAGCCTGGGTCGCAGGAGTTTCCCTGGTGGTTGGGGGTATTGGGATCATGAACATCATGCTGGTCAGTGTTACCGAAAGAACGCGCGAAATCGGTTTGCGCCAGGCTTTAGGGGCTCGACCCGGTGATGTTTTGCTCCAGTTCTTGTTTGAGGCTGTCATACTTAGCCTCGTCGGAGGGTTGGTGGGGATTATCCTGGGCGTTGGCGGATCCTATCTTTTTGGTAAGTTTGGAAGTATGAGCACTGCAATTGTCCCACTTTCCATCCCCCTGGCGTTTGGAGCTGCGGCAATCGTTGGCATATTTTTTGGATATTACCCGGCAGTTCAGGCAGCAAAGCTTGATCCAATTGTTGCCCTGAGGCACGAATAGTCAATTTTGAAAAATTAGAAGGAATATAAAATGAAACGCACACACTACATTATTTTGGTTCTGATCATTGCCAGCATGCTCACGGCATGCGGCTCTGCAGATCAAAAAACAGAATCTGTAAGCCTCGTCGAACCGACCGCAAACGCATTAAATTCTCCTGCGATCACAATAAGCACGGATCCTGCCGAGGTTTCTCAAAAGAATGCCTTTGACTACGAATATGAAGGGGCGCTCTCGAGTCGCTTGCTACTGGCCTTTGGTTCTCTCAAATTGGCTGAATCTGCAAACCCAATCACAGTCGATCAAGCTCCCCAAATGTTGATGCTTTGGCAGGCTCTTGACAACCTGACTCGATCAGGCATCAGTGCAGAAGCAGAGGTAGATGCGCTAATGTCCCAAATCGAAGTCTTGTTTTCGTCGGAACAGATTTCTGCGATTAATGCCATGGCATTAACGCAAGTGGACCTTCAAACCTGGGCTCAAACCAATGGGATAACAATTGGATCCGGGACCGGTACCGGTATGGGCACGGGACAAGGCTCGGGATCAGGATCGGGATTGTCGCCGGAAGAGAAAGCCACTAAACAGGCAGAGAACAATCCTACTGGAACAACTTCCACAGGAGAAGGTGGACTATCTTCAGCAGTCACTGAGGCTTTGATAAGCTACCTTGAAGGTATCAAGTAAGGATGTGCTGGCTTGATAAGGAAAAGGACTGCCTTTTCCTTATCAATTAATCCTCACATTACAATCCCGATTGAGGCATCACGCAGGGGGAGGCTTCGCACGGCATAAACCCACAAAATCCTCTCTACTAATCACGGTTGACGCAGGCGTCAACCCTACAAGGTTCTCACTCTTTGTCTGCCTTACTCCTGTAGGGAAAAGGCCTGCCTTTTCCTTATCAATTTGCCTTCACACCGTCCTGGTTGATGCATCCCGCAGGGGGAGGCTTTGCACGGCGTCAACCCTACCTCACAATCTCGTTAGGTCGAGGCATCACGCAGGGAGAGGTTTTGCACGACCATAAACCAAACATTCTCATTAATTGCCGGCGTTTGTGATGTCAGGTTGAAGTGCGCAACCTGACCTACAAAGACTCTAATCATGGTTGACGCAGGCGTCAACCCTACAAGGTTCTCGCAACACAATCGCATCGGGGGAACTTCCGACCTGATATAATAAGCTTTTAAAGGCAGACCTTTATCAAGAAGGCTGCCCGTCGGAGGATTTATATGGAAATTACCTGGTATGGTCATTCATGTTTTCGCATTACTGAGCGAGGGTTTGCTAACGTCGTTACTGATCCCTTCGATTCAGCCGTGGTGGGCTACAACCCACTCAAATTGAAAGCTGAAATTGTCACGGTTAGCTGTAACGATCTCGGTCACAACAACCTGAGCTCCGTCAAAGGCGATGCTTTTGAGATCACCGGACCCGGCGAGTATGAACGCGGCAGCGTTTTCATCACGGGCATCCAAACCACACCGCATGATCTGAATGGAAAATCTCTGCGCAACACGCTTTATGTGCTCGATTATGGCAAGCTGACCATCCTTCACCTCGGCAAGATCAACTTTGTGCCCTCGCAAAGCCTGATTGAGGAACTCGGCAACATAAACGTCGCCATGGTGCCGGTTGGGGACGGCGGCGCGCTCAACGCCTCCAAAGCCGCTGAGGTTATCAGCATGCTGGAGCCAAACATCGTTATTCCCATGCACTATGAAACCCCCTACTCCAAACTTGGGCTGGATCCCCTGAGCAAATTCCTCAAGGAAATGGGCATCACCTCGCTGGAGACGATGGAATCCTATAAAATTTCCGGTAGTACCGCTTTCACCGATGAAGAAACTCACGTGATCGCGCTCGATCCAAAACTTACATCGCTCTGATATGCCTGTCAAAGTCCTGATCACCTGGAATGTAATACCTGGCCGCGAGCAGGAATACTTTGGTTATGTGGTGGGGGAATACCTTCCTGAGGTAAACCGGCTGGGTTTGAATGTAACCGACGCCTGGATAACCGTGTTTGGCGATCATCCCCAGGTGCTGATTGGTGCCGTCATGCCCGATTTGCCGAGCGCACAACGGCTGATTCACTCTCCGGACTGGATGGATCTATCCGATCGCCTGCAGGAATTTGTGCGGGATTTTAAGCTCAAGCTGGTCAAGCAGCGAGGCGCTTTTCAATTTTAATGCAGCAACTCTCCGATAAACTTTTAAGTTGGTATGACGAGAACGCCAGGTGCTTGCCCTGGCGTTCTGACCCCACGCCCTACAAGGTTTGGGTGTCTGAGATCATGCTCCAACAAACACAGGTGGAAACCGTCATTCCCTATTTTCAGCGCTTCATGGAACGCTTTCCCGATCTCGCCAGCCTGGCAGATGCGGAAGAAAGCGAGGTGCTGCAGAATTGGGAAGGGCTTGGCTACTACAGCCGCGCCCGCAACCTGCATAAAGCCGCGCGTTTAATAGTTAACGACTTCAACGGTCAGATACCTGCGGACATTGAGGCGCTCAAGAGCTTGCCCGGGATCGGCGCTTACACTGCTGGCGCTATCGCTTCAATCGCTTTTAATGCACCTGAGCCGGCTTTAGACGCGAACATTCGGCGCGTGACCATCCGCCTGCTGGACCTGCATGAACCCCCCGGCAGCAAGACGGATGCCCACTTGTGGGAGTTTGCACGCCAGCTCCTGCCCTCGGCGCGAAGTGGCGATTATAGCCAGGCGCTCATGGATCTCGGCAGCGCTGTCTGCACGCCGACTAACCCACTTTGCCAGCTTTGCCCCTTGCAGAGTGAATGTCTCGCTTTCCGACGCGGCACGCAATCAGAGCTCCCGGTGCGCAAACCGAAAGCTAAAGTGCCACACAGGCTGGTGGTGGCGGGGGTTATTACGCACGGGAATGACGTGTTGCTAGCCCGCCGACCTGCTGATGGCATGCTGGGAAATCTTTGGGAATATCCTGGCGGGTCCCTACCAGAAGAAACAACAGACTTGCCCGGAGCTTTACAGGTAATGTTGGAAAAGCGTTTCGGGATTTATGTTGAGGTGGGAGCACAGGTGGGCGCCTTCAAACACGCTTACACACATTTCAGGATCACCCTGCACGCTTTCGCCTGCCAGCTTTCTGCTCACGAGCCAATAATCTTAGCGCCGGGTTTCGCCTGGGTTGCCATTGAAGATCTCTCCGCCTATCCAATGGGAAAGGTGGCGCGCTTGATCTCCCGTGAGTTGGTTTCTTAAGGCAAGAGAGGGTTAAAAAAACAATCGGCAAAAAAAGGGGCGGTGATTCGTAGGGAAGATTGGCGTTCTTGTCGACAATCCGCCAATGATTCTTCAAGCAAAAATCGCGTTATCAAACAATCGGCGGATTGAGCCTCGCCTAACCTCGCAGCAAAACTGAAAAGTCAGACGAAGCTCAATCTCGCCCTACCAAAATATATTGGGGGAATTAATAAAAACTATCCGCTCAATTCTTTGAAATTGATGCGTTTGACCAAGCCGGTTTCTTCGATCATTCCGTCCAGGAATTCAGCGGTTGGACCGCCAGAAAATTCATCCCGGCTGGTTAGAAATTCGAGGAAGAATGGCAGGCTTACACCGGCCACAATATCCGCGCCGTTTTCGCCTTCCGCCATCAATGAAGCGTTGAATGGGGAAGCGCCCCAGAGATCCACCATGTAAACATAGGGCAGACCCTGCCCGCGGTAACCTTCGGCTGCTGTCCGCATTTTCTCCACCAATTCATCCACGTTATCGCCATCCACAAAGGGCAGCACAGTGATGTTTTCGGTCTCGCCTGTGATCATTTCAGCCGCTTCAAACAATCCCTGGGCAAAACTTGCATGGGAACAAAGAATAACTCCAATCATCTCACCTTCTCCTTTTTCGAAATATTCTAACAGCAAAAAGCTGTGCTTTAAGTGCCAAACTGCCTGTCGCCAGCGTCGCCGAGACCAGGCAGGATATAGCCATTCTCATTGAGGCGTTCGTCAATCGCAGCCAGATGGATCGGGACGTCTGGATGAGCTCCATGCAGCCGAGCAATCCCCTCTGGCGCTGCAATCAAGGCAATGAATTTGATTTTGGTAACTCCCCACTGCTTGAGGATGTCCACGGCCGCCACTGCCGAGCCGCCCGTTGCCAGCATCGGATCCAGGATCAGGCACACACCCACAGTCGGTGAAATTGGCAGACGGTTGTAATACGCCACCGGCTTGAGCGTGCGTTCATCGCGGTACAAACCTATGTGCCAGACTTCCGCACCAGGCATCAGCCCCCAGACCCCCTCAACCATGCCAAGCCCAGCCCGCAAAATCGGCACCAAACCGATGCGCTCCAGAAGTTTCACGCCGGTCGTCTCCATCATCGGGGTCATCACGCTGCTTGGACGCACTGCCAGGTCCACGGTAGCTTCATAAGTCAGCATGGCTGAAATCTCGCGCACCAGCTCGCGGAATTTTTTTGGTTCGGTACTGGCATCTCTCAGGAGGGTCAGTTTTGCGGCAATTAATGGATGGGTAGAGGGAAAGACATTTTCCATGCGATGTTCTCCAGTTCTGGTTTACCCTGAGCTGCACAATCAGCTGTTTTGCTCAGAAACTGAAATAATTGTACTCGACCAGGGACGTAAAGGACGGGTGATAATGCCAATGACACCGATTATCTTTGACCATTTTACTGCCCTAACCCTAATACCAAAAGAATCGGCAGAAAAGCAGCTCTTTGGTTACAATAGTGGCATGCAATACATCATCGATGGACACAATCTCATTCCCCATATACGCGGACTCAGTTTGCGGGACCTGGATGACGAACAAGCCCTGATCGAGGTGATCACCCCATTCCTGCGCGCCACATCCTCGCGGGCGTTGGTATTTTTTGACAGGGCAGCCCAGGGGCACGAAGGCAAGCGTAACTTTGGGCTGGTGCAGGCGGTTTTCGTGCATGCTTCGCAAAGCGCTGATGCCGCGATTGAAAACCACATTCACAAACTCGGAGCCTCTGCGCGCAACCAGACGCTGGTCAGCTCTGACCGTCGTGTCCAGGCAGCCGGAAGGGCACGCTACATGACCGTCCTGAGCAGCGCGGAGTTCGCTCAAAAGGTCCAGGCGAATACCGGGTCCCGTGACAGTCAAACAGATGATGAACAGCAACTGACCCCCGAAGAGATTGCCCGCTGGGAGGAGCTCTTCACGCAATACGGCAGCCAACCTCCGGACGGTCTCAATCCGTAACTCCTTTTTTACATTACCCAAAATTTTCGTTTTGGCTAAAGCCGAATTCATTGCGGGGGTTAACATAAGAGATTATAATTTCAACGTTGTACAAAAGGTATTCAAATGAAAAACGAATCTCGCGCAAGACGCATCCTCTCAGTTCTCGCCCACCCGGATGACGAAGCATTTGGCATGGGCGGCACGCTTGCGCTTTATGCCATGCGGGGAGTTGAGGTTTATTTGGCCTGTGCCACGCTCGGCGAGGCAGGCGAGATACCTCCCGACTTTCTGCAAAATGAGCTGAGTTCCGCGGCTTTACGCGAAAGCGAATTGGATTGCTCGGCGGATTCGCTGATGCTCAAACAGGTTTTCAAGCTGGGCTTCCGCGACTCTGGCATGGCGGGATCTCCTGACAACCTGCACCCGGATGCCCTGGTTGCCCGCCCGATGGAAGAGGCTGTGGAACGAATTGCTGAGGTGATGCGCCAGGTTCGCCCCGACATCGTGCTCACTTTTGACCCTGTCGGCGGCTATTACCACCCCGACCACATTCGCGTCCACGAGGCAACTGCTCTGGCCTTCGAACGCGTCCGCCAGGAACTTGGCACGTCCGACCCGCAAGCCCTCGTCCGGCTTTATTACCACACCATGCCCAAAGCAAGCATCAAATTTGCGATATTCTGGATGCGTCTTCAGGGCAAAGATCCGCGCAAGGTCGGCCGCAATAAGGATATCGACCTGGTTCAAATCGCCTCGGAGTCTTTTCCGGTGCATGTCAAAATCAATTACCGCCCGGTCTTGAAGCAGCGCGAAGAGGCAGCCGCCTGCCACGCCAGCCAGGGCGGCGGGCAAAAGCCCTTTGGCTTGAGCGCCTGGCTTATCAGGCTCTTCAGCAAGCCAACAGACCGCTTTATGCAGGGCTTCCCTGAGCCGGCTCACAAGCAGAGAGTGAAAAATGACTTATTTTGGGGGATGAATGGATAATTCTCCCTGTTCCAAGTCTATGCCGCTCGGTCTGGTCAGCTTCATAATCCTGATCAGCATCTTGCTGGGAGCCTGCCAGCCGCAGCTGCCCCCCTCACCCAGCCCACAGTCAACCTCCACATTGCTGCCTGCCACATCAGTTCCTCCAACGGCTACCGCCACAGCAGCACCCAGCCCCACTCCGACTCCCTTGCCGCTGACCCTTTGGATCGATCCCCTGCTGCCTTTGGATTTTCTCAAGAAGATCAGCCTGCCTGAAGGCGTGCTCAAGGCCGGAACCAAGTCGGAAGCTAATCTCTTTCTAAGCGCTGGAGACCCCCCAGGAAACAATTTGTTGCTGGCGGAAACCTGGCAGAGCTACGCCCTGGTTGCACCCTTCTTCACTATCCAGGACAATCTCACGCTGGCGCAATTGCGTTCCATTGCCCGCGGCTATGAACCTGAAGACCAGGGATTGGATTTTGACATCCTCCTGGTGCGCAACCAGGATAATGCCCTGGTTTCGCATCTGCTTAACATGTCTGCCAGCACGATACCCCCAGGAAACAAGATCGACCAGGTAGGCGATGAGTTATTCAGACCAACTGTTAAAACGCAGGCGGGCACCTGGGCAATTCTGCCTTTTGAATTGCTCGCGCCACAGTGGAAAATCATTTCCGTTGACGGAAAGAGCCCGCTCGATGATGATTTCTCTCCTGAATCAACCCCGCTCACACAGCGGATCATCCTCAGCACGAATCTTGCTGATCTTAGCCTCAACGAGGATCAACTCAAGTCGCTCGTGCCCCCTCCCAACGCTGACCAGACCCAACTGACAAGCCTGATCATGACGGGCGTTACCGCCATGGCACGCGACACTGCCTTCATCATGTCCACTGAGGGTGTGCTTTTTCCGGGAACAGAAATTCGGGATTTCATGCGAGCTGCCGATTTGACCCACATCAGTAATGAAGTTTCTTTTTACGATGAATGTCCTTTCCCTGACCCGGATTACCCTGGCTATATTTTTTGCAGTGATCCCGCTTATATTGAGCTTCTTGCTGACCTTGGCGCGGATGTAATTGAGCTCACCGGCAACCATAATAACGATGTGCGCACACTTTATAGAGTAGACTCCGTTCCATTTACCCTTGATCTTTACAGCGAATATGGCATGCAGTGGTATGCCGGCGGGGTAAACCTCGCCGATGCAAAGGAGCCTTTGCTGATCGAGAGCAATGGGAATAAGCTGGCTTTCATTGGATGCAACTCCTACGGACCCGAGATAGCATGGGCTACGGAGGATTCCAGTGGGGCTGCGCCCTGCGAGGACCTGGGCTGGATTTCCGATGAGGTCACCCGCCTGCGCAGCGAAGGGTACCTGCCGATCGTGACCTTCCAATACCAGGAGGAATACCTTGTCACGGCGCAATCTTCTGCCATCCGCGATTTTCGACTCCTGGCCGATGCCGGGGCGGTGATCGTCAACGGCAGCCAGAGCCATGTTACCAAGGCAATGGAGTTCAGGAATAATAGTTTCATTCACTACGGACTGGGAAACCTCTTTTTTGACCAGCCCGGATTCTATATCACTTATGACGGTATCATTCAGAAGCATTTCTTCTACCAGGGGCGTCACATTTCCACCCAACTCCTCACTATCACGCTTGAAGAAACCGCCAAACCCCGCTTGATGACCCAGGAAGAACGCCAGAAGTTCCTCGGGAATGTTTTTGAGGCATCCAGATTGCTGAAGGAGTAGCGCATGACTACGATTGACAGTTTTCCGAACGAACCTACGTTTACCATAAAGGCGGTACAAAACCGGACGGGCATCAAACCTGTGACTCTGCGTGCCTGGGAACGGCGCTATGATCTGCTGCAGCCGACCCGAATGGCCAATGGTTACCGCCTCTATTCAGAGCGCGACGTGCAGCTGCTCCTCTGGGTTCAACGCCGCCTGGACTCTGACGTGAGCATCAGCCAGGTGGTGCATCAATACAAACAGGAACGCGAAAAAGGCAACTGGCCTGAAAGCGTCCAGACCATCGTGGCAGATACTCCCCGCCGAAAGCCACCGCGCCCCGCGCGGGACTTTGCCGAAATCCTCTTTGGCGCCATGATCTCACACAACGAAGACCGCGCCAATGCCATTTTGGACGAGTGCCAGACCTATTTCAGCCTCATGACTATCTTTGAAGAAATCATCAGCCCCAGCCTTGAGCTATTGAATGAAGCCTGGTTTAGGGGTGAGATTCTGATTGCTACCGAACACATTGGGCTCGGATACCTCAACAGCAAACTCCAGGAAATAATGCACAACCTGCCGGTGGTCAAAGAAGGCGCCTTGATTTTGGTTGGGTGTGGACCGGAAGAAATGCGCGAATTAAACGCCTTGATGCTGGCAGTTTTATTGCGGCAGGCTGGATCATACGTGGAATATCTGGGGCCTGACCTCCCCGTGGAAGATTTGCTCGATTACTCTACCTACGCAAAACCCAAGCTGATTTGCCTGACAGTCAACCAAGAGCCAACTGCTTATCTATTGCGTGGATTCGCCGAAAAACTGGCAAATTTGCGGGGAAAACCGAAGCTGGCATACGGAGGACGATATCTGGATGAGAATCCGGAAGCCCGCACCGAGCTCGGCGGAATTTACCTGGGTCTGACCCTCAGCGAGGCCGTCGCAAAGGTGAAACATATCCTGACCTTTGGGGTTTAGAAGAACGGGACACCTTATCCGCTTCGCTATCCGGGCAGGTCCGCGTTCCCTAAGATAATCACCTGTAACCTACAGTGAATCGGAACGGCGCACCCCATCCGCTTCGCTACCAGGGCAGGGACCGTTCCCTACGACGATCTTCTAAAAGCCTTCCAGCCTGGAGATATCCGCAAATGGTTTGAGTAATCCCGAAATCGCCTGCAGCATTCCCAGCCGGGTATTCCGAAGCGGTTCATCCTCAACCATTACCAACACCTTGTCAAAAAACCCGTTGATTACCGGCACGAGCTGTTCGATTTGATCCAAGGCATTCTCAAAGTCCGGTTCATTTTTCAGCCTTTGCTGGGCTTTTTGAAAAGATTCAAACAGAACTTTTTCTTCAGGTTCCACCAAGAGGCTGCTTTCAACCGTAAATTCCTGTTCCAAATCACGGGTCATGCGCAAACAGCGACTATACGCAGGCAAGATCATGCCCCAATCGTCCCTGGCAATCCAGGCGCTCAAGACACCAGCCTGCTCAGCAGCAATCGCCGGATTGTTGGCGTTGACCTGCTCCACGGCGTCCACGATGTCATAGCGGAAGCCCTTCTCCAGAAGCAGTCCATGCAACCTGCCCGCCACGAATTCGGCAGCTGCTTCAACTACATCCGGCTTCACTTCCACTGGCTGCAAATCCGCTGCCAATTCCAAAGCTTCGTGGACGTCAAAGGGAATCTGCTTCTCAATCAAAAGCTGCACCAGCCCCAGCGCGGTACGCCTGAGGGCAAAGGGGTCCTTGTTTCCAGTCGGCGCAAGACCAACCGCAAACAGCCCGGCAATTGAATCCAGTCGGTCAGCCAAGCCAACGCACACTCCTGCCCAGCCTTCAGGCAGACGGTCTTCCATCGTGCGGGGAAGATAGTGCTCAAAGATGCCCTGGGCAACTTCCGCGGTTTCGCCGGATTTCTCAGCGTAGTAGCGCCCCATGACGCCTTGCAGGCTGGTCATTTCAACCACCATCTGGCTGGCAAGGTCTGCCTTAGACAGCTCGGCCACGCGCCCGGCGGTGAGCTGATCGGTTTCGTTCAGCTCCAATTTCGAACCGAGTTGACTGCTCAATTCCTGGATGCGCTGGGTCTTCCCAAGCATCGACCCGAGTTCCTTTTGGAAGGTCAGTTTTTCCAGTTCAGGCACAAAATCTGCCAGTTTCTGCTGCAGATCCTCACGAATGAAAAATTCAGCGTCGGCAAAGCGGGCGTGTACCACCTGCAAATTGCCATCCACTACCATTTCGGCAAATTCCAAATTTCCGTTGCGAACGATGATGAAATGATTGGTCAGAGCGCCATCGGCATTGATCACCGGGAAATAGCGCTGATGCTTCTTCATCACACTGATCAACACTTCTGGCGGCAGGTTCTGAAGGTAGCGCTGCTCAAAGCTGCCTAGCAGGGATGCAGGTCTTTCCACCAGGTTGCTGACTTCCACAAGCAAGTCGGGGTCTTTTGCCAGCGTGCCGCCGGCTTTTTCTGCCAAGGCCAGCGCTTGTTTCCAGATCGCCTCGCGCCTTTCTTCAGAATCAAGAATGATGCCCTGCTGCTGCAGGTAAAGTGGATAATCTGAAGTGGACTGCAGTACTTTTTCAGCCTCTTGAGAGAAGCGCAAGCCATGCGTCACGCGTCCGGACTCTAATCCCGCATAGTCAAACGGGATGGTGATCTCTCCGAACAATGCCACCAGCCAGCGGATCGGGCGCGAGAAACTTACACCGCTGTCGTTCCAGCTCATGGACTTGGTGAAACGCAGATTTGCAATCACTCCTGGAAGTGCCTCAGCCAAAATTTCGAGCGTGGGCTTACCAGCTTCGTGCATCTCCACGACCACGTAGCGGCCATTTTCAAAATCGCGCACCTGCAGCTGCTCAACGTCCACCCCACGACTGCGGGCAAATCCTTCCGCGGTTTTGGTGGGTTTCCCTTCGGAGTCAAATGCCCGGTCGGCAGGCGGACCTTTCACCTCGAGCTTGCGTTCAGCCTGGCGGGTTTGAAGCGCTTCCACCTGTGCCACCAGGCGGCGCGGGGTACCTTGCACCCGCAAATCAGCAAACTCCAGACGTGCGTCGCTTAGCAGAGTTCTCATTTGCAGTTCCAGGTTGGTGATGGCAGCATCCAGATCCGCGGTTGGCAGCTCTTCGCAGCCAATCTCAAACAGAAAGTCCGCACGTTCTTCGCTGATTTCAGGTAAAGCCTTCTTCTCAAGCACCAACACCGGCTGTTCGCCTTTCATCCAGGGGAAGCCCATCTCTTCGCGCTGGGCACGGTAGGACTCAGCAACCTTGCGTGAAAGTTCGCGCATCTTGCCAAACAAAGCCTGGCGCTCAGTGAAGCCGACTGCTCCACGCGCGTCAAGTACGTTGAAAGTATGCGAGCATTTAATGATGTTGTCATAAGCCGGCAGCACCAATCCTTTTTCGAGGGCATTCTCCGCTTCTTTGGTGAACAAGGAAAACATCTGCCTGAGATTGGGCACATCCGCGACTTCATAATAGTAGGTGGAGTGTTCACGCTCCGCCACCTGGTAAACGTCCCCATAGGAACGGTTTTCATTCCAGCGGATCAATTTGAAATCGCGCACTTTTTGCAAGCTCATGGCAATGCGCTCAAGTCCGTAAGTAATTTCCACCGCGGGCACATCCAAAACGATCCCACCCGCCTGTTGGAAGTACGTGAATTGGGTAATTTCCTGTCCGTCCAGCCAGACTTCCCAGCCAAGACCCCAAGCGGAAAGCGCCGGTGACTCCCAGTTATCTTCCACGAAGCGGATGTCGTGCTGCTCCGGGTCGATTCCAAGCGCGAGCAATGAGTTCAGATAGAGTTCCTGCGGATTTCCGGGATCGGGTTTGAGAATTACCTGGAATTGGGTGTGCTGCTGCAGTCGGTTTGGGTTGATGCCATAACGCCCATCATCCGGCCGTACTGAAGGTTCCACATAAGCAACGCGCCACGGCTCCGGACCAAGCACACGCAAAAAGGTGGCGGGATTCATCGTGCCGGCGCCAACCTGGGAGTAGTAGGGTTGCCAGATCAGGCAGCCTTGCCCTGCCCAGTAAGTTTGCAGTTTGAAGATGATGGATTGAAAATCTAATGCAGTAGTCATCGCGAATCCTCGTGGTTGATTTAACAAATTGATTATACATCAGCAAAATGGGGGCGGCAGAAATGGCAGTGAACGCATTGACATGTACACGCGGTCCTCTTACCTCAAGGTCTCGATGTAACAATGGACGCCTGCGGCGAAAACCTGTGCACGGGCAGCCCGCGCCTTGCTCCGCCGGCGGGGTACTTCGTAAGCCCGGCACAATCGGGTATTCATAGGCAGATCGCCACGCTCGCTTCGCTCCCTCGCGATGACGGAATGATCGTGCCGTCGTCCTGGGTAGGGGCACGGCATGCCGTGCCTGCCCTGGTAGCAAACCAAGCGGGTAACCACAGGGGTTACCCCTACCCGGAAAATTCATCATACTATTACTTGGCTTCTTAATGAAGGTCTCAACGTGATAACGGACGCCACGGCTGAAAAGTTTTCCCATCACCGGTTCGGGCGAAGCATTCTTAACAGACAATATTGAACTAACAACAAAATCTTTTTGGAATGCTTCGCCCCTACTCAATTAACCTAAACCAGACTCTTTCTCGCCGGTTTCCTGACCCTGTTCGATGATGCCTGGAGACCTTCGGTCAAAAACCTTGCAAGGTCAGGAGACCTTGCAAGAACTGGATCTTGCAAGAACAAAAACTTTCTTTATTTACTTTTAGAATTTAAACAAGAATTTACGAAACAGCTTTCAGAAATCCAGGCGTCCGCAGGCCGTACTCCAAGAGGTAGGTCAGATAGTGTTCAAACAAGCTTGCGAGTTCCGCCTCAATCTCGGGAGGGATGACAAGGTTTTTGAGCTTGCTCCAAGAGCTGCGCTGCAAATGCCGCCAATACTTCAAGGCTCCCAGGCTGACCTTCCAGGCGCCCGGATCCGCAGACAGCGACCTGGGGCAAAGTACGCCGCCCAGTTTGCCTGAGAAGAATTGATCTTCGGGTTTAATTTTCTCCCCGCAAGCCACACAAACCTGCAATTGCGGTTTAAAACCCAGCAAATCCATCAGCTGAACCTCATAGTAATGCACCACGGTTTGCGCAGGGCTGCCCTCGTCGAGCCGGGCTAATGTGTTGACCAATAAATTGTAAAGCGGGCGGTTTTCGCCTTCCTCATAGGTAAAGCGGTCCAGCAATTCAACAACGTAAGCTGCGTAAGCGATCAGTGTGAGGTCAGCGCGCAGGTTTTCGTAGGTGCTTTGGGCTTCCGCCTGTGTGATCACGTCCAGGTTGCGTCCCTTGGCGAGCATCAGTTCCACGCGGGAAAACGGCTCAAGGTGGCCTGCCTTTCGGCTGCGCATCTTGCGAATCCCCTTGGCAATCGCCGACACCTTGCCGTATTCCAAAGTGTAAAAACTCAGAATCCGGTCCGCCTCACCAACCTCCACATGCCGCAGCACAACCCCCTGAGCACGATAGCTGCGAGAATCCGGACTTGCCATGGTTGGTCAGTCTATTCCCGGTCTAAATCATCCGGACCAAAGGAACGCGGCAGAAGCTCCCCAAGGGTGAATTCCTCTTCAACACTGCCATCGACGCTTGTGAGAATAACCGGCATATCCAGGCTGGCAAATTCGCGCATCACTTGCCGGCAAGCTCCGCAGGGGGAGCCGGCATTGCGCGTGACGACAGCAATCGCCAATATTTTCCGGTTGCCCTCGGAAATCGCTTTGTTAATTGCCACTCTCTCGGCACAGAGCCCGGAAGGGTGCGCTGAGTTTTCGATGTTTGCGCCCCCGTAAACCAGGCCGTCCTCTGCCAGTACTGCCGCGCCAACCGGATAGTTGGAATAGGGCGAATAGCTGTTTTTGAGATATTGTTTTGCCGTAGCAATCAGGGTCTCACGAGAGTTATTTGCCAGCGTTTCCATCTTCGTTTTCTTTCTGGGAAGCTTCTTCACCCAACCTGCGCACTTTCACCTTGATGATACGCCTTGCAACCACCTGCTCCACCGTGAATTCAAATTCTTCGTCTGTCACAACCTCACCCGGCTGGGGCACCCTGCCAAGCTGACCGTAAATAAAGCCGCCCAGGGTATCCGCATATTCATCCGAGAGTGAAGCATTCGTGATGAAATTAAACTCGTCAATTGTTGCGCGCCCCAGGATCACATAAGTATTTTCGTCAATCTGCTCGAAGAGGCTCTCTTCTCCCTGGTCATACTCATCGCGGATTTCGCCAACAATTTCTTCGACGATGTCTTCCAGTGTTACCACACCAGCCACGCCGCCATACTCATCGACCACCAGCACCATGTGAACCCCGCGGGACTGCATCTCCGTCAGGAGCTCATCCACCTTCTTGGCTTCAGGCACAAAGTAAGCCTGCCGCAAGAGCTGCCGCTGCGCCGCGATCGTGTCACTACCATCGACAACGGCCAGCAGGTCCTTGGCGTAGAGCAAACCCACTACGTTATCAATCGAGTCCTCGTAGACTGGCACACGCGAATGCCCCGCCTTGATGAACTCATGGCGCGCGTCGCTGATGGTGGTGTTCACCTCCAGCGCCAGCACGTCCATGCGAGGGACCATGATTTCTTTGGCCATTGTCTCGCTAAAGCGAAAAATGGAATAAATCATTTCCCGCTCGCCCTTCTCAAGCGTGCTTTCCGGCTGTTCGTTCTCCACCCAGTCCCTGAGCGATTCATCTGTTACCGTGAGGGTAACTTTTTCGGCGTGTTCCCCAAGCACGGATGTCATTATGCGCGTCAGAGGAGAGACAAGGAATGAGATGAATGAAACCACACCTGTAAAGCGAATAGCCGCCTGGTCTGGTGCGTCCAGAATTTTGCGTTCAATAAAGAATTCCAACAGGCTCAGGACCAAAAAAGTCCCAAAAATGATCAGTGCGACCAGCCAGTAATTTTGGAGTGCAAATATTTGAACAGAGATCAGGGCTACAACCGTTGCCACAAAAAAATGACAGACAATCAAGCCCAAACGCAAAGCCGTCCGAAGCCCAGTCTTGCTGAAAAGCTGGATGGTTTTTTCAACCTTTGCGTTATGCCCACTCGCCAGGCCTGTCAGGTAAGGCAACCGGGCGTGTGTAAAGGAGGATTTCGCGGCAGAAGCCAACAAACTAAAGAAGACTCCAACGCCAAGGGCTATCCAAAGCCCGATTTCTTCATTCACAGTTATCCTTTCTTTCCTTGGGTCTGGCAGGCACTCCAACCACCAACGTGTCGTCCGGCACGTCGTGCGTTACGACCGCACCCGCACCCGTTTTGGCTCGCTTGCCAATCTTTAGTGGAGCAACCAGCATTGTATCGCTCCCAATAAATGTTTCATCCCCGATTTCGGTTGGATGCTTTGTTTTACCGTCAAAATTGCAGGTGATCGTACCTGCACCAATATTCACATCCCGCCCAATGGTCGCATTGCCAATGTACGAGAAGTGACCCATTTTTGTGTGCTCTCCGAGCGTGGAGTCCTTCACTTCGCCAAAGTTGCCCAGGTGGACGTAGTCCAGCAGAACTGCGCCTTTTCTCAAATGGCAGAACGGTCCCATCGTGACGTAGCGGCCGATGGTGGCTTTTTCTGCCACCGAGTATTGAATGACCGAGTGGTCACCCACACTGGTATGCAGCAGGGTAGTGTCGGGACCGATAGCACAATTCTCACCGATGGAAGTTTTGCCGCGCAGGTAGGTGTTCGGGAACAGAACTGTATCCTGACCGATGGTCACGTCCATTTCTACCGTGGTGGTTTCCGGGTCGATAAAGCTCACGCCTGCCAGCATCCACTGCCGGTTCACACGCGCGCGCATTGCCCGTTCGCAATCCGCCAGGTCTACCCGGTTGTTGATCCCCAACCCTTCAGCGGCATCCTCCAACACCAAAGCTTCCACGTTCTTGCCCTGCAAGATTGCCAGTTCAACCAGGTCAGTGATATAAAACTCGCCTTTGGGTGAAGGTTTCAACTCTGCCAGGCTCTGCCACATCCACTCTGCGTCAAAGCAGTAAGCCGAGATGTTGTATTCACGGATCTTCAGCTGCTCAGGCGTGGCGACGGCTTCTTCCACGATGGCGCTCACTTTGCCATCCGCCGAACGCACCACGCGCCCAAATCCACGCGGCAGGTCGCCAATGACACTCGTCATCGTGATGGTGCTGCTGGTTTCGTGGTGAATTTTAATCAGGCGTTCGATTGTTTCAGGGCGCAGCATTGGCATATCGCCAAAGGTGACCAGGACGATCTCGGCTTTACCGCGCAGTTGATCTTCGGCTGAGCGTACAGCATGCCCGGTGCCAAGTTGTTCCGCCTGCAGAGCAAAGCTGACCTTTTCGCCATAGGTACGCGCGATTTCTTCACGCACGAGCTCGCTGCCGTAGCCTGTCACAATCACCGGCGGCAGATCCGCCTCGGGCAAAACGGCATCCAGGGCATGGAAAACGATGGGTTTACCAAGCACTGTGTGGAGGGTCTTGGGTAAGCTGGAATGCATGCGCTTGCCCAAGCCAGCGGCTAAAATTACAGATGCGATTGTCATATTAATCTCCGGGAATTAAAAAAACAGACAGCAGTCCAAAACGGACTGTCAGCCTCGCTATCATCAAAACTTAGATCGTCAGATTGTTTATCCACAATAAATCAGGCCGGGGCACTTGGAGTCGAACCAAGATCAGCGGATTCAAAGTCCGATGTGCTGCCATTGCACCATGCCCCAACGTAGCCAATATTTTAGCATACAATTGAAACCATGCCAACATTTGCCAGTCCAATGTGTCGGCCATTTTGTTAATAAGAGATTGTTTTAAGGACATTCGTGTCATCCTGAGGAACGAAGGATCTCGCCCTTTTGCCTTCAAGATTCTTCGCTGGCGCTCAGAATGACCAACCCTTTGTCATCCTGAGGAACGAAGGATCTCGCCTTCTTGCCTTCAAGACTCTTCGTAAAAGAGCACAGAATGACAGACAAATACAAAAAAACCGCCCGTTGCCGGACGGTACTTCGCAAATTTTTTACCTGAAAAGAACTTTTGTCAGAAAGAGTACAAGCAAAATCCAGGTCAGGGAAAACACTGAAGCAATCAACAGTCCTGCCTTAAGAGCGCCCCAGGTATACAATCTCACCTCACGGTCAGTCATACCCGTACCAAAAGGCGACGCTTGGCTGATTTCACGTTCTGGCACTCGACCGAAATTATGGCGCCGATCGTACCAGGGCATGCCCTCAACGTTCATGTCGACGATTGTGCGACCATCGTCGTCATCAAATTGCTTTGTCTGAATCTTCGTCAACTAAGGTTCCTTGCTCATTATAAAGATGGCATACCACTACATGTCCGGGCTCGATCTCGCGGGTTTGGGGAACGTCGGTCTTGCAAATGGGCATCGCAAACCGGCAGCGCGTGTGGAACTTGCAGCCTTTAGGTGGATTCGCGGGTGAGGGAATGCTGCCCTCCAAAATGATCCGCTTACTCTTGTAATTCGGGTCCGGCACTGGTACTGCGCTCAGCAAAGCCTGGGTATAGGGGTGCAGCGGGTTCTCAAATATGAGTGCCTTCTCGCCGTACTCCACCAGGTCGCCCAGATACATGACGCCGACATAGTCGGAGATGTGCTGGACCACAGAAAGGTCGTGTGAAATGAATAGGTATGCCATTTCACGCTGGTTCTGCAAATCTTCCAGCAAGTTGATAATTTGGGCTTGAATCGAGACATCCAGCGCCGAAACGGGCTCGTCACAAACCACAAATTCAGGCTTTAATGCCAGCGACCTTGCCACACAAATTCGCTGCCGCTGCCCGCCGGAGAACTCGTGCGGATAGCGATCTTTCTGATACGGCTGCAAGCCGCAAGAAAGCATGACATCATCAATGTAATCATTGAATTCATCCTCAGAAACTAGTTCGTGCTCACGCACCGCTTCTCCGATGATTTCGCTCACAGGCATACGAGGGCTCAGGCTGGAATAGGGATCCTGGAAGATCATTTGCATCCTGGGGCGCAAAGCTCGCATTCCTTTCCTGTCCAGTGTCATGATGTCTGTGCCATCAAAAACTACATGACCAGCAGTCGGTTTCAGCAAACGCAGCAATGTCTTGCCTACAGTAGTCTTACCACAACCAGATTCGCCCACCAAGCCCATGGTCTTGCCGCGTTCAATCCTAAAGCTGATATCGTCCACAGCCTTCACGTACCCCACCACGCGCTGCATCAACCCAGCCTTGATCGGGAAATACTGTTTGAGGTTCTTCACCTCGACAATATGACGACCATTGCCATTGGAGTTGTTACTTGTTAGATTATTTTCCATATCAGGCCTTTTCCTCTGTGTCTGCATATAGATAGCAAGCTGCCATGTGGGTTTCTGTTACATAGAACTCGCGAGGATACTCACCGTCACAAATCGGCATGCGCCTGGCGCAGCGATCTCTGAAGTAGCAGTAGTCCGGCATATTGATCGGGTTAGGAACATTACCGGGGATGTTATACAGACGATCAACTTTCTTATTAATCACTGGCTTGGATGCCATCAAACCAACCGTATAAGGATGGCAGGGATGGTTGAAAACCTCGTCCGCCGTCCCCTTTTCGATGATTCTTCCAGCATACATAACCACAACATAATCCGCCATCTCTGCCACGACGCCGAGGTCGTGGGTGATGAGCATAATACTTGAATTGATCTTGTCCTTAAGCATGCGCAGCAAGTCAAGGATCTGTGCCTGGATGGTGACATCCAACGCAGTGGTTGGCTCATCCGCAATGATCAGCTTCGGATTACAAGCAAGTGCCATGGCAATCATGACACGCTGGCGCATACCACCCGAAAGTTCATGGGGGTACATCATGTAGACGCCTTCCTGATTGGCAATTCCGACCATATCGATCATTTTCAATGAAAGCGCTTTCACTTCTTCCTTGCTCATGTCAGGATTATGCAGCTGGATGACTTCATCAATCTGATGTCCCGCTCTGAACACTGGATTCAGACTGGTCATTGGTTCCTGGAAAATCATCGAAATCTGAGCGCCGCGGATCTTTTCCATTTGATCGGTCGGGGTTTTCACGACATCAAAAACCATATTCTCTCCGTTGAAACGAATTTCGCCCTCAACAGTCTGCCCTTGTGGTCGCTGCACCAGCTGCATCAGTGAAAGCGCTGTAACGGACTTGCCGCAGCCAGACTCACCTACGACGCCGACAGTTTTGCCCTTTGGAATGTCAAAGGTGACGCCGTCAACTGCTTTTACAGTGCCGATATCGGTAAAGAAGTAGGTGTGCACGTTGTCAAACTCGACCACATTGTTTGGATCGCGCATAACCGCGGTGTATTCGCTTGGTTCCACATTCCTGCGGTTGCGTTTTTTCTCAATCTCGTTTGTGATTCTGCGGTTCTCACGGGAAATCCGTGCGGATTCGCGCGCGGTGAGATGAATGCTCTCCGTAATGACAAGCTCTTCGGTCTCAGCGGGTTCAATTTGTGTAAATTCTTTTTCTTCCGTCATGGCTTTTCCTATCGTTTCATCTTCGGATCGTAAGCATCGCGTAAGCCGTCACCAACAAAGTTGAAGCCCAACACGGTCAGCAAAATAAGCATACCTGCCGGTAACCAGATGAACCAGTAGGTGGTCATCACAAACGGGTCCGAAGCAATATTGATGATGCTGCCCCAGGATGCGAGGGGGTACTTGATGCCCAACCCCAGGAAACCCAGGGTCGCTTCAAAGATAATCACACTACCCAGGCTACCAGTGGCAATCACGATCAGCAGCGGCATTACGTTTGGCACCAGGTGGCGGAAGATCTTCCGGCTGGTGCGGATGCCGGTGGCTTCCGTCGCTACCATAAAGTCTTGCTCACGCAGCGATAAAATCTGACCGCGAACCAGGCGGGCAATGCCCGTCCAGCCCATCAAACCCAGGATAGCCATCAGAATGAACAGACGCGTCATTGGCGAAACTTCCAATGTATCCATGACAGAGCCAAAAATGATGATCATCGGGAAGTAGGGAATGCTATTGAACAAATCTACGAAACGCATCAGAGCAGTATCAACGTTACCGCTGAAATAGCCGGAAATACCGCCGATGATGACGCCAATAACAATCTCCAGGAGAACAACCACAAAGCCCACCAATAAAGAAACACGGCCTCCGTACATCAGGCGGGTCATCTGATCCATCCCATTGTTGTCAGTACCCACTGGGTGTTCGGGGGATGGGAATTCGAACATCTTAATCAAGGTGCTGGTAGTTGCTCGTTTGATGTAATAGTTGGTGTTAACGCGCACAACTTTGTATTCGATACCGTCAAAATCAAAAGTGGCTCCCCGGGTATTGATCACCTCTCGAGCCAATGTCTTAAACTCAACTGGCAGGAATTCACGTTGATCCAGGGGATTTACGATGATGTTGGACACTTCAGCAAAATCATTGCCATCGGGGGTCTTGATGGTAGTGGAACCTTCATTGTATTCAACAACGTAAGACTGGCCAGCTACCTCAAACTCAGTTTCACCGTCCCTTAGGGCTTTAGTGCTTGCAAGTCTAAAAGCAAATGAGTCTACAGCAGCGCTATCTTCCACGTTAAAGGCATCGTAGATGCTAAGTGACGCGAGCGCGACATTTTGTTCAGTCGAAATGAAAATTCTCCTGCCTGCAGTTGTAATGTGGTAAGTTTCACCATTGAACTCAAACATGGGCTCTCTGGCTGACTTGGCATCAAAATAAGCATCCTCAAGACCATCAGGAATGACTTTCCCACCAGCAGGGATCAATTGATCGAGCAAGTCTTCTGCAACAGTCTCGAGTTGCAAGATGCGATAGGTTCCCTCTGCCTCCTCGACGTAAGTAAACTCAGCGTCGTTGGTTGAGAAGGTCGGTTCCTGCCTGCCAAGAGACAGGAGGAAATTCGCGCGCGCCAGGGCGCCAAATTCCTGTCCGTTAGCCACGACATAACGCAATTCGGTGTTTATGATCGCGCCAGCATAATCCTTATCGATCTCATTCTCGGTATAGAAGACCTGGGTCTGGGTGTAAGGTGTAAGGATAGGACCCAGGAACGAAAAAATAAACATGACTACCAAAATTACCAGGCCGATAAGCGCTAGTCTATTGCGTAAGAACCGTTTTGCCACCAGCATTCCAGGCGAGAGCACCTTGATGCGGCGCTGGTCATCCAACGCAAGTTGAGGTGTGCGAACTGGTTGAATTGGTTCTGGTGTCTTGGTTGTGTTATCTAAGTCACTCATATCCAAATCTCCTAATTCACTCTAATACGCGGATCCACAACCGCGTACATGATATCGGCAGCCAGCAGACTGACCTGGGTAAGTAAGAGAATAAAGGTCAGGTAGAACATTGCAAAGGGAATATCTCCCCGGATCAGAGCCTGGTAGGCAATGTAGCCAATACCCGGAATCTGAAACATTGTTTCTGTAATCTGTGAGCCGGTAAACATGCTCGGTAAAATACCGCTTAGTGTGGTTACCAGCGGAATCAAGGTGTTGCGGAAGGCATGTTTGTTGATAACTACGTTTTCCGGCAAACCTTTGGCTCGAGCAGTGCGAATGTAATCGGAGTTAAGAACTTCGAGCATATTCGTTCGGGTATAACGCATCAGACCGCCCACAGAAAGCATCATCAGCGTCAGAATAGGCAAAACCATGTGATACCCTTTATCCAAAAACTGCATAAGGGGTGTCATCGTTGTATAAAAGCGACCAGTCAGTCCATAAAGCGGGAACCAACCCAACTGGATCGCAAAGACGTACTTGAGAATCGTAGCGAGGAAGAAAGTGGGTAAAGAAATGCCCATCAGAGCAAAAATAGTGATGGCATAATCTGTCACCGTGTATTGCTTTCTGGCTGCCAGAATACCCAAGGGAATAGCTATTAATATCTGCACAAAGAAGGTAATGATATTGACAACCATTGAGATGCCAATGACTTCCGCAAACTTTTCCGTCACGGGCACACCGTAATGCCAGGATTCGCCGAAATTACCGCGAATGGCATTGCCGCCCCAGTCAATAAAACCTGGAACAATCCCCTTATTTAAACCATAAACTTCGTTGAGCTGGTCCAGCCATTCCTGATAGCTTTTAGTGCTCAGTGGGTTTGCGGCTCTTTGCCGTGCAATTGTTTCAACATACGAAGTCGGCAAACTCCGAATGATGGTGTAAACGAGCAATGCACCGAAAAAGACGATGAATATGCCCAGAAACACTCTCCTAAGAATAAAATTTCGCATGCCTTTTCCTCACTCTACTGCATTGTTTGGCTTCTTAAAGGTGAGTTTACAAAATGAGCCCACCCAAAGAGGTGGGCTCATTTCTACCATAATTGGTTCAATCCTTGTTACTAGTTCATCTCAATCAGTTCGATATCGTTCATCCAGCCCCAGAAGGTGGTGATGTCGGGGGTCAGTGATTCGATATTGACGCGTTCGGTGCTGAAGATGATGACGTTCTTGCGCTGGTAGGTCGGAATTTCGACAGCCCAGTCAATGATCGTCTCAAGGGCTTCCTTGTAGACAGCCTTGCGGAAGTTCTGATCGTCGCTCTTGCGGGCGTCCATAATCAGTTGATCCAGTCCAGCATCCTGAATGTGATAGTGGTTGGACTCGGTTGAGCCTTCCAGACCAGGAACGTTGTTGCTGTGATAGACCTGGTACATGTCGGGGTCAATGGTGGAGCCCCAGGCTGCAGTCCAGAGTTCCTGTTCGCCGGAATCAAGTGCATCCCAGAGAATGTTGGCATCAGCAGGATCATTGATCACGAGTTCCATACCAATGTTGGCAAGGGAGTCGCGAGCACCAGTGATGATGGCAAACGCAGGATGGTCACCAGTACCGCCACCGGGGACGATCAGCTCGTAGGAGAGCTTGGCGCCTTCGGGTGCAGCTGTGACAACGCCACCTTCAACAGTGAAGCCAGCGGCTTCAAGGTAAGCTAAGGCAGCCACTTCGGCAGCAGCGTATTTTTCTTCCTGGGTCATTTCAGCGGTGTAGATGGGCTCGCCGTTCACATCGGTTGAGAATGCAATCTTGTAGCCTTCATCGGTTGGCTGAGGAGCAGCCCAAGAGGTGTTCGAAATTGGGTAGTTGATGACAGCGGCAGCTTCGCCATAGTAGCTATCGATAGCCACATCGCGATAAACAGCCATGATGGTCGCAATGGCCTTGCGCAGGTTCTTGGAAGCATCGGAAGCGGGATCACCACCAACATTGACGGTGCTTGCATTGATACCGATGTAACCATAACCCAGGTTGTCAACCAAGCTGGAGGTAATCACGGGACCAGTCATTTCGCCGTTGCCATTGTAGGTCATAACTTCTTCGTAGCGTGTAGCGTTGTAGGACATTTCGCCAGCATCTGCGGCACCGGTTTCGAGAGCAGTCACAACTTCGTTGGACTGGGTTTCGCGGAACTGGATTTCGCGGATCTTGGGGCAGCCACGATAGTAGTAGGGGTTGGCTTCGAAGTAGACAACACGGTTGTCGTACTTGATGAATTTGTAAGCGCCAGCGCCCATGGGGGTGGCAGTCAGGCTTTCCTGCTTGGAGAGATCGCCAAAGTCAAAGCCGAACATATTGTTCTCATAATCGTACTTAGCGGTATCGCCATAGTAGTGCAGCGGGGTAATGTTGAGACCAAGGATAGAGTAGACAGCCGGAGCTTCGTAACCACTGGTGGTCACTTCCACGGTGTAGTCATCAATCTTCTTGATACCAGCAATATTGGGAACACCTTCGGTGCCCATGGATTCGTCTTTAGGACCCCATTCGCCAATGAAGGCACCCTGGGCAACCGCGAAGACATCCACACCATTGGCGGATTCGTAGGGGAAGGCAGCTTTGATGTCATTGCCATAAGCGGCCATGACTTCGGTATAGTAGTCATCGAGGGTTGGGAAAGTCTCAACCAGGTCGTAGATGGTTCCGGTTCCAGCAGTCTTGAAGACTACAGGATCTGCACATTCAGCAACGGGAATGGCATCTTCGCCTTCAGCAACTTCAGTGCTGCAGGAAAGGCCGCCGAAGCCCCACATGCGCATGGAGTAGGCTACTTTTTCGCCATCGGTCATTTCATCCCAGATAGCACCATTGAAGTACTGAGCGGTGAAATCATTGTTGCCATAGTTGGCAGCGACATAGTCGTAGATGCCCTGAACTTCAGTCTTTACACCAGTCTCCAGGCGTGCCCAGACATCGTCCTGCTGTTCCTGAGTCCAAGTATCGGGCTCAGCATCCACGCCAGCAGCGTAGATGTCTTCGAACATCTGGAAGTACTTGTCATAAACCTCAGAAGTAGTCTGGGTCTGATAGTCCTTCAAGCCAATGATTGGGTAAGAACCGAGGGAGGTGGAACCAACATAGGAAGGATCCAGGAAGGTGTAGTAGGTGAAGATCACGTCGTCGGCGGTTACAGGCTCGCCATCGGAGAACTTCATGCCCACGCGCAGGCGGGCTGTGTACTTGGTGGTGTCGCTGGCTTCGTCGTATTCGACTTTGATGTCAGCAGGACCTTTGTAGAGGTAATCCACGCCATTATAGCTGCGGGTTTCACCTTCGATCGCATTGAAGACAATACCGCCAACGCGGTCAGTGGTCATAATGCTGATCTGGGTCATGCCAGCGACGTCATTGTCGTAGCCGGTGTCCGCAAAGAAGGGGCTGAACTTCTGAGAGAAGTCCTGATAGGCAACCACTAACGGGGTGTCAATGGTTGGTTCGGTGGGGAGGTTCTCGCCAAATGGCTGTTCCTCAAAAACCACCTCTGTTACTTCGGGTTCAGTGGGTTCTGGTTCGGCTGTGGGTTCTTCTACCGGGGGGGTAGTGGGTTCCACAACGGGCTCAGGGGTTGCGACTTCGGTTGGTGTTCCGCATGAAGCGAGAGCCACGCCGAGCATGATCGCAACGATCAAAATGGACATATTTCGTGCAAATTTACTCATTTTTTCTCCTATTTCTCCTTAACTGATTTTGGTCATTATATTTTAAAAACAATGTCGTGTCAATGAAGGCAGCATTAAGCTCCCATCTCTGTCACGTTTGTTTTTTCATCGTTAGAGGCTCTGGAGATGATGATCTTATTGGTATTAAAAAAGATTATCAAACTCAAAGCCAGTGCGGCAATTTCCGCCACCAGGAAATTATACTCGCTAATTGCAGGGCTGCCTTTTGAAAAGAAAAGCAGAAATACCACTTCTCCTGCCAGACTGATCCCCAGCATGATCAATAAAATCAGGCTGTGGTTACTAAAACGCTCATAGGTTACACCAATTTCTTCCCTGCGATACTTGCGCTCTTCCACCGGTAAACGGATGCCCGAACGAAGGAGGTTGAAGATTGGCAGATAAACCAGAACATATGGAATTGCTACATAGAATTGGCGCATGCCCGGATTATTCATCATCCCACCGGCAATATGCGCGAGGATGATCCCCACCAGCGTAAGCAAGAAAGTGATCTTGTACTTTTGCATCCTGGCAGCACTAAAAGGTAGTTTGAAATAATCTCCCTGGTATTCATAAGTCCGAATCTGTTCGCCTTTTTCATTGACACTCAGAATGGTCTTATAGTCTTTGATGTACTTTTTCATGCCCATGGGCTATGTTTGTTGCCTTGCAATTACCCAAATTTTCTTAACCGTAGTTCTTAATAGAATCCGGTCAAAACGTCTGTAAAGTATAACACAATCACAGATGAGTCAAATCAGTCATCCCAGATTTCAGGTAAATTCTTCTTCTATGGGGTGACTGGCTGCCAGGCAGCGATATCGGAAAAGGCATTGCCTCCGCCAATATTCACGCGACTTGAGGCAGCCCAAATGGCGATTTGGGGCATCATTGGCACTGCCGGAAGATATTCCGCAAGCAGATCCACCCCATCTCCAAGTTTTGTTGCCAATTCTGCGTTTCCAATTGCTGTACACTGCGCGTCAAAATCAGCATCAGCAAAACCCGCCAGGTTTGTTCCAATCCAATAGGTACCGCTACCTGGGATTGCGTTCGAGCGGTAAAGCTCGCAGGCATCGCCGCGCGGCTTTTGCCAGCTTACCAAAGCCAGGTCAAAATTACGCCCAAAAAGCGGACCTTCCGGCCCCGGCGCGTAGAGTTCAGCTGGTGACAGTGCCTGGTGGATCACCCCAATGCCACAATCCGCCAGCCGCCCGACTGCCGCCTGGCTGACTTCGCGGTCCATCAGCGAGGTGCCGCTGAGCAAGCTGACCGCGAACACGGTGCCATCCAGCACGTTGTTCACTCCGCTTGCCTGACGCGGGGCTTCTGGCTGGGTTTCGTCCCGCAGCCAGCCAATTTCGTCAAGCAAAGCCTGCGCCTGCTCCAGGCTGCCCCAGGAGGTAAATTCCGGCAAGCTGAAACCCTCTGGCAGCCTGGCTCCCAGGATTTCAGATGCAATTGGTTCTGCTGTCAGGCAGGCTGCAATCGCTTGCCTGGTGCGCAGATCGCCAAAGAAGTCCTGCCGGGTTGCGGCCCAGGGGGAATAGCCGCTGTCGTAAGCTGCCGGTTGGATGCCAAAGACCAACTGCTGCACAAGCTCAAAATTCTCCACCACCAGGCTGCCGTTTTCTGCCAGCTCCGTCAGCACCTCCCGGCTTTGCCCTTCCAAGCGGTAACTGGGGTCCAGCACATCACACTCACCGCTTTGCAGCTTGCTGATTGCCTGCTGCACGTCGGGCTCAACAGATATGACCACCTGGTCATATGCAGGGTTTGGGCTGTAGTAAGGGTTGCGCTCCAGTTGGATCACAGAACCAGTCTCGCGCTCCACAATCCGATAGGCCCCCCAGCCAACCGGCGTTTCACTTGCTTCCGCCGACATGCCAATCTCCGCTGGAGTCATCCCCAAAAATTGCGCGGAGGGCAGAGGGAGAAAAACAAGCTCAGAAAGTTCCACCGGTACAAATCCCGGTACGCCTGTCCAGGTGAAGGTGTTTTCATCCAGCGCTTTAAGATTGGAAGTGCGGTCGAGCAGCCAGAGATCCTGCGGATTGCGCAGTTCATTTGCAACTTCGAAAGATAAAAGGAAGTCAGCGGAAGTTACGGGGCTGCCATCAGACCACAAAAGACCCGGGGCGATTTTGTAATCTGCCTTCACCTGCATCATCTGCAAGGGGGCTGAAGCGCTCCAGGCGGCTGGCTCACTTAAAGTACCCTCTATTACAGGGTGGATCAGCGAACCTTCCTTTAATACGGTCACGTTTCCGCTGCCATCCAGTACATTCATTCCTGGTCTTACATCCACGGACAGTGAAGCTGCCTGGTTGTTTGCGTACGTCAGCAGGTTTTCAAACAAGGTGTCTGGGTCATAGAGCGCTGAAAAAACGCTTTGCTTTGCCAGCGAATTGCGTCCCTCGTAGCGGAACAGGCTGCCCGGGTCTTCTGCCAGGCAGACGTTCAGCACTTTGGGCGGCTCGGGGGTCAGGGTGGGGGTTGGGGGAACTTGGGTCGGCTGGTTGAGCGTCTCAGTCGGTACAACTATTGAGGTTGTATTGTTTCCGCAGGCTGAAACAAAAAAGACCAGGCTCAGCATAGCCAGTAAAACGTTTCGTCTGATAATAAATGAACGCTTCAAAACCAATCTCCTAGACCAGATCGTCTTCCTCCGGGTCGCCAAAACGCAGCTTGAGGTAAGACTCGTATCTTCGGGGGTCAATCTGCCCGTTTTCAACCGCTTTGCGGACCGCACAGCCCGGTTCGTGGCTGTGGCTGCAGTCGTTGAACTGGCATTCAGGCACCAGCGGCGCGATTTCTTTAAAATAGGCATCCAGTTCTTCATCCTGGATGTCCCATAGCGCCAGCGTACGCAGCCCGGGCACATCAGCAACGTATCCGCCACCCGGCAGAGGATAGAGCTGCCTCACCTGGGTGGTGTGCTTCCCTTTTCCTCTTCCTACACCCTTACTCAAGGCGCCAACCTCCAGGTTCAGATCCGGAACGACCACATTGAGAAGGCTGCTTTTGCCCACGCCCGAAGGACCGGCAAGGGTACTCAGTTTGCCCTGAATGCACTCACGCAGCTCCTCAACCCCCTGCCCGGTAACCGCAGAGGCGTAAATGACATCATACCCGATGGCGCGATACATACCAAAAAGCTTGTCCACCTCATCAAGCGGCATCAGATCCACCTTGTTGACCACGACCACCGCCCGGATGTGCGCGCGCTCCGTCACCACCAAAAAGCGGTCGAGCATGCGCAGGCTTGGGTCGGGCTGCGTGCAGGCAAACACCAACAGCGCCAGATCGGCATTGGCCAGGAGTATTTGCTGATAATCGTAGTTGACGCCTGAGAGCTGTCGTGAGAAAACGGATTTTCGCGGCAGCACTTCTTCGATGCTGCCAGTGCCGTCCTCGTGGATGGCAATACGCACATTGTCCCCCACCGCCACCAGGTCGCCTTCGGCTCTGCCCTGGCGCAGTCGCCCGCGCAGACGGGTTTGGATATCGCCTTTTTCCGTGCGCACGGTCAGATAACCTGCCTGCGAACGAATCACAAAACCTTCAGTATATTCACTTTGAGAATCAGCAGAAAGCAAGGGTTGTGAGACGCCCAAGTTTATTCCTCTTCCGGCTCTAAGGGTACGTAGGGGCTTTCTTCCCAGGGCATGGTACCACCGGTGTTTTGCCCATCCGAGAAGTACAAAGAAACCGCCCGTCTGAAAAGAGGAGCTGCCATTTCGGAACCTTCTCCCGCATTCTCCAGAATCACAGCAATGGCAATATCGGGGTAATCCGGGTCGTTCTCGAAGGTATAACCCGCAAACCAAGCGTGCGATTCTCCAATTGGGTTTTCGGCAGTGCCAGTCTTACCGGCAATGCTATAGGGATAATTCCTGAACTGGAATTGCGCCGTACCGCTCGAGTTAGCCACCACCATGACCATGGCCTCCTGGATAGCTTCCAGGGTTGTCGGTTGCACATTTAGTTCGCGTACAACTCTCGGCTCAAAGGTATAAACTGGCTCCTGACCCGTCAAACCAATGCGCTCGATCAGCGTTGGTTGGTAGAGCGTGCCGCCATTGCCGACAGCCGCAATCAAAGCGGCAACTTGCAGCGGGCTCACTTGCATGGTGCTCTGCCCAATCGCCATTTGCACATATTCGCTGATCTCAGTTGGGGCAGGATTGACGTTGCCGGCAAAGTCCGGGATTTCGATGCCCGTCGGCTTGCCCAGTCCAAAATCTATCGCCAGGTCAGGGATTGAAGTGCGATAGCCTTCGTTCCATAAAGAATAAGCAATATGCCAGAACCATGGGTTGCAGGACCGCATCAACCCTTCCTGCAGGGTCAACTGCCCGGAAGGCCCAAAATTGCGGGCAACCGTCCAGTCCTCGCCAACCCAACCTTCCAACTCGCGCCAGTAGCTGTCGCAATAATAGGAAGAGTCCGGTTGATAAACCCCTGTTTCAAGCGCGGCCGCCATCGTGACGACTTTGAAGACCGAGCCCGGAGGGTAGACACCCTGCGACGCCCGGTTGTACATGGGGTTAAAGGGGTTCTGAGTGATCTCAGCAATCGAATAGGATGTGTAATAAGGCGCTATGAAAACGTTCGGATCATATCCGGGGTTGGAGGCCATGGCTATGACCTTGCCTGAATCGCGCTCCATCACCACAATCGCGCCGACCATGTCGCCAAAGCTTTGCTGCAGGCGGTACTGATAGGCGCTGTTAATCGTGCTGTAGATGGATTGGGCGGGTTGGGCAGGAACGCTGGAAATCCTGGTCAGCACCTGACCCTGGGGATCTTTCACGTAGAGATCCGCACCGTGTGTTCCGGCAAGATACTGTTCGCCCCAGGCTTCGAGCCCGGACGCGCCAATTTTTTCTTCGCCGGTGTAGCCCAAACGCTGGTACTTTTCCAATTCTTCCGCCGGCACGGTCAACACAAAGCCAGTCACATGCGGTGCGATGCCGCCATCATGATAGAAACGAGAGCGGAAGTCGGAAAGAGAAATCGCGTCATAACGGGTCAGCCGGTCGTAATACTGATTAGCCGTTTCCAGGGTAACATCACCAATCACAGCATATTGATAATCCGCAGTATTTTCATATTCAGCGTAAATGGAGGCTTCTGAGCGGTCAAACATATCTGCCAGCAGCGAAACCATCTGCCCCTCATTCTCGGGGTCAATCTGACCCGGCGTGACCATCACAGTCACTGCTTCTTCAAACGAAACCAAAGGATAATTGTCCGATGCATCCGAGGAATAGATATTTCCGCGTGCAGGCACTTCGATGACCAGTTCCAGGTAATTCCCGCCTGCCAGTTCCGGCAGCATCATTCCCGCTTCCCACTGCACATGCCAGACACCGTTTTCCAGCCTGAGGTTCATGATGGTGTCGCGGGAGATTTCGCTCATCAAGGCAGTGCTATAGCGGATCTCATAACTAATCTGTGCGCTGGTGGGGTTGACCATCCTGGAGAGGATCGTGTAGTCCATGCCCTGCATCGTGAGTTTGACGGCTGTATCACGGTGGCTCTTCTCGAAATCTTCCATTGAAACAGCATCTTTGGTCAACTGGCTGAGCATGTCGTACATCGCCGCGTAATCTTCAGCCTTCCAGAGGTCCAGGTAGGTTTTTGCCGCTTGTTCAACATCCGGCGCAGTCTCAACATTGATTACAGGCTCGGGCAGCCCTGATGTTGGGGCAAGGGTGGGAACAGGTTCCGTGGGGGCATTATTGCAGGCAGAAAGCAATAAAGCCGCAATCAGAACCACAAAAAGTATCTTATTGAAGGATCTCATCATCTTACCCAGAGTTTTCTTTACGGTAGATCTGCGGATAGACTTCACAGGTTATTTCATTATACCGCTGACAAGCCTGGGGCACATCCGCCTCCAGTTTTATGCCAGCCGACTCAAGCAGCATGGCAAGGTGGCAGAGCGGAAGCCCCATCACATTAGCATAGCAGCCCTGCACGCCAGTGCACGGGTGAAACTCCCGGTGCTGGATGGCATATCCGCCGGCTTTGTCCTTATAGTCTTCGCTGGCGATATAGGCCGCCAGTTCTTCTTCTGAATAATCGCGCATGAATACATCAGTGGCACAAAGCGATTCCATCGTTCCGCCGCCGTTTTCGGTTCGCAAACATAAGGCCGTATAGACCCTGTGCCCACGAGCGCGCATAGCCCGCAGGACCTCGTAAGCTTCATCCTCATTCGCTGGTTTGCCTATGACCTGCTCATCCAAAACCACAATGGTATCGGCGGACAGGATCCATTCACCATCAGCATGCAATACTGCCAGCCCTTTTTCGCGCGCCATCTGGCGAACATATTCGATCGCGTCCACGTCATCGGGATGGGTTTCATCGGCATTAGAAGGGCGTTTTTCGAATGGAATCCCAAGCAAACGCAAGAGTTCGTTTCTGCGTGGCGAGGTGGAAGCTAAGATCAATTTTGTTTCAGCCATACAAGCGGGGATTCTAACATGAAAGCAGGGTCAGCCTTTTCAGTCAAGCAGGCTCATTCCGGCTGCCCGGGTTTGCGGACTTCAAATCGGTCAAAATCATTGGCAAGATAGGTTTCAGGGAAGATTGCGCGCGCTTCTGCCAGGAGATCGTCATCCCGGTAGCGCCTTGAAACATGGGTCAGGATCAACTTCCCCACCCCGGTTTCAACTGCCAGGCGCGCCACATCCGCAGCAGTGGAATGGCCGAACTTCTCTGCCATTTCAAGGTCTTCTGCCAGGTAGGTCGCTTCGATCACCATCATATCTGCCCCAGTCACATGCTCCCGGAGTTTATCAAGTTTGCCGACGTCGCCAACAATTGCCAGGCTCACACCCGGGCGCTCTTCGCCCAGGACATCCTCGGGACTGATCACCCTGCCATCAGCCAGGGTAATCGCTTTGCCCTGCACAAGGTCGCGCCGGCAAGGTCCGTTTGGCACACCCAAGGCTTCTGCCACTTCTGAAAGGAAGGGTCTGTGGCTCTTTTCAGTAAAACGATAGCCCAGCGAGGAGGAACCGCGGTGGTCAACCGGAAAAGCCTGAATGTCAAAATGCTTGCTTTGAAAAATCAGACCCGGCTTGATCTCCAGCATGTTTAAGGGCATTGGCGGCTCCTTGCCCCGCAGCACCACTCCGTTGATTAAGTCGCTGACGCGGTCCATCGTATGGCGGCTGCCGTAAATATTGACTTCTTCAATAGCTTCCCAGCGCATGAAGGTAGAAAGCATGCCTGCCAGACCAAGGATATGGTCCAGATGGCCATGGGTGAGAAGGATGTGGTTTAGCCGCTTGAAGCCGACCCCGGATTTGAGGATTTGCCGCTGTGTGCCCTCCCCACAATCCACCATGAAACGAAACTCGTCATGTTTAACGACGAGTGAGGACAAACCGCGTTTGATGGAGGGCGCAGAGGCGGACGTGCCCAGAAAGACGAGTTCAAACAAGAGTCAGAACCTCCGGGTTATTTTTTGTTTTGGCTGATGCCGGTGATTTGCTTGAGAGCGCCAAGCGCCGTCAAACCCACTTGCAGGCCTTGCTGAGCGGTGATCGGCAGGCTTTTATTTTCCGTTTCGGATTGCTCGATAAAAGTCATGGCAGCCCGATAGCCAATGAAAGCACCAGCCAGGGTTCCGATCACAAGAGTCAGTGTCTTAATGTTTGATTTCATAAGTTCTATCCTTTTTTTGAGAACCGGTCGGTCAGACTTGTTCCAATTTGTTGAATCTTCGCGTTAAATTCACGCAGCGCCATAATTGGTTTTGTTGACGCGTCGCCAGCACTACGCATATATTTCTGACCCTGGCTCAGATAGCCCCGGAGAGCTTTGCCTGCCTGAGGAACAAGCTGGTGCAATTTAACGACGCCAATGGTCAGTACAATTACCAAGGCGAGTGAAATCAGCCCAAAAAGCAGCACTGGCAGCACTAAGAGCACTGTTGCTACCCCAGCAAGGTTTGCTGTGTCCGCAGCCCCAAGGCTGCCTTTGATGGCAAGCCAAACTATCACGCCCACAACAAGCAGGCTGATCAGGATGATTGGAAAAGCGATCATCCAAAAGCGGTTGCGCTTGTGAGCTTTATCGATTGCTTCGCGTATTTTTGATTCATCAGTCATAAGATACACCTGCTACTGCAATTTTAGCATGAGATTCACGCCCCTTTCCAGATTATACAAACTCAACCCAAAACTACAGGGCAAAAGGTTTTTGTTAACAAATTGCGGTCCTTTTCATGTATAATGAAGCCAGGAAAATTATCGCACATGCGTCCGGGAGGCTGTTTAAGCTTATTTTGCCTCCGATTGTGGCTTAGAATTGCTGCGCGATTTACTGGATAGGAAAGTGTCAGTGTTAAAAACTGACTTATGTATTGGGAAAACAATGTGTTTTTGGAGCAGTCGAGTGAACAATCTATCATTCCTGTTGCAACCTGATTTTCTGACGGGTCAACAGCGAGATTTTCTACCTGAAAAGGAACAAAAGGATTGATCGTCTCTGACTGTCAGCTTGCCAGTACATAATAGAAATTGCTCGAGTTCGTCTTGAGCTTTCAGCTTATCGAGTGAGTCCGGTATTCAACAGCCATGGTCATGGGCCATGGCTGTTTGTTACGGATGAAAAAGACGATTACTGAAATCAGCGCGCAAAAACGCAATCGCAGGCGGGTGAACATCAGCCTGGACGGGTCCTATGCTTTCTCGTTGGACCGATTGACTGCTGCCTGGCTGCAAGTTGGGCGCGAACTGAGTGACGCGGAAATCGAAAAACTTCAGATGAGCGACGAGGTAGAAGTTGGCTTCAACCAGGCTCTCAATTTTTTGAGCTACAGAAGCCGCTCGGCAACAGAAATGACCCGCTACCTCGAAGGTAAGGGTTACGCCCCCAGCACGTTGAAGGCAGTGCTTGCCCGCCTCGAAGAAGAGGGTCTGCTAAACGACGAGCGTTTTGCCAGGGAGTGGATTGAGAACCGCAACACCTTTCGCCCGCGAAGCCATAGTCAACTAAGAGCCGAACTGCGTTTTAAGGGTTTGGCAGAGAGTTCCATCGAATCAGCCCTTGAGGAATCCGGGGTGGACGACGCCACACTCGCGATGGCAGCAGCCCGTAAGCAGGCTCATCGCTATCTTTCATCCGATTACGAAATTTATCGAAAAAAACTTGGGAACGCGCTTTTGCGGCGCGGTTTCAGTTATGCCACGGTCAATGAAACCTTACGCACTCTTTGGAATGAGATGCAGCACACCGAGACCGTGGAACCAAATAAAACATGGAGCAATTGACACAATGAAAACCTTATTTCAACCAGGCCAAGGTCCTAACCTGCTCTTTCTGTGGGTTGGACTCGCCGTTATCTTGGGTGTCCTGATCGGATACCTGATTTTCTCAGCCATCCGCAAAAACCAGGATGAAAAACTCAAAAGAACTGCGGAAAATATTATCGACCAGGCAAAAGAAATTGCCAAAAACACGGAGCTGGAAGCCAAAGACACCGCCCTGAAAATCACCCTGCAGGCGGAAAGTGAGATCCAGCACAAGCGCAGCGAACTCAACAAAGAAGATGACCGTCTTGTGAAACGCCGCGAAGAACTTGATAATCGTTTCGACCAAATGCAGCAGCGTGAGTCCACTCTCAACAAACGTCAGAGTGCCGTTGATAAGCGCGCCAATGAAATCGAAGCCCTCTATACTGAACAGTTTGCCGAACTGCAGCGCGTTTCAGCGATGACCAGTGAAGAAGCCCGCGCGCTCCTGCTTGAAGAAGTTGAAAAGGAAGCCCGCGGAGACATGGCGCGCATCATCCGCCAGCATGAGATCGAAGCAACCGAAACCGGCATGGAAAAAGCCCGCGAAATGATCGCTGATGCCATTCAGCGCGTCGCTTCAGACAAGGTCGCGGAAGTGACCACCTCTCTGGTTTCACTTCCTAATGAGGAAATGAAGGGTCGCATCGTTGGACGCAATGGTCGCAACATCCGGGCCTTCGAACAGGCAACCGGCGTGGACGTGATCGTGGATGACACCCCCGAAGCTGTTACCGTCTCTTGTTTTGACTCTGTCCGCCGTGAAACCGCCCGCCGCACCCTGACACGGCTTGTGACGGACGGCCGCATTCACCCGGCATACATTGAGAAGATCCTTGAAGAAGAACGCAAAGCGATGGACGAGGATATCCTCAAAGCTGGCAAAGAAGCAGTCTACGAAGCCGGCATCCACGGTTTGCACCCCGAAATTGTCAAGAAACTGGGGCGTTTGAAATACCGCACCTCCTACGGTCAGAATCAGCTTGCGCACGCGGTGGAAACATCCAAGATCGCCAGTGTTTTAGCAGCTGAGCTCGGCGCGAATGTGGAAGTGGCTAAACTCGGCGCGCTTTTGCACGACCTTGGCAAAGCCATGGACCACAACACGGAAGGCACCCACGCCCAAATCGGCGCGGAATTCGCCAAACGCCACGGCGTCAGTGCGGCAGTTTGCAACACCATCGCCGCCCACCATCACGAAGTGGACCAGGTCTCGATTGAGGCGATCCTGGTGGAAGCCGCGGATGCCATCTCTGGCGCTCGCCCTGGTGCCCGCCGTGAGGACCTTGAGCAGTACATCAAGCGCCTGAAAGCCCTTGAGAACATCGCCAACTCCCACAAGGGCGTTGAACAGAGCTACGCCATCCAGGCCGGCCGGGAAGTGCGTATTATTGTCAAGCCTGAAGAGATTGATGACCTTGAAGCCCATCGCATCGCCAAGGACATCGCCACCGAGATCGAGGAAACCATGCAGTACCCCGGTCAGATCCAGGTGACCGTCATCCGCGAAACCCGCTCTGTCAGTTACGCAAAATAGAACTCTCACCAGGCAATCAAAACTACCCTCAATTTGATGGGGGTAGTTTTTTATTACATACTTCAGTCCTCTTTTGGCAGTCAATCCATCCGTAGTAGACTTTTGTTACGCCTACAGAATGACGTGTGTGATCAAATTGAGTTTTCGCATGTCTCGACAACCAACAGTCAGAACAATCTGTAAAACACATCTCCGATATTTTTGGTGAGATGGGAGAATTCGGTTATATGGATTCAGTGATTGCTGTTTGTGGCCAGACAAAAATACTATCGTTAAGTACTAAAACAATTGGTAGAATACTAGAAGGAAGAAGACATAAATTTTTTCATTTTTTCTCGATAACCATGTCTGCTTCGAAACCGCATGAACCCGAGCATTTTTTTACTATCTTCTGCTGTTTTACTCCCTCTCTCTACTGAATCAGAGGGCTGTCCGACTTGGTTGATAATCGTGGTAATTGTTATCATTTTATACTCTTCAGATCAGCAGTCTCAGAACAAAAACAAAACAAGCGACAAATCAAAACCTGATTATTTAAAAACACCAACAACATATTCTTCACCAAGCCCCACAAGTTATCGCCGATATGTAGAGGATGTAAGTCCCCCATATGATGATGAAATCGATGAAATTCTGTCTGAGCGCGATGAGATTGATTGGCAGGAAAGCGATCAGAATAATATTTCAAAGCAGACTGAGCCCTACAAAGCAACCACGTCCCAATTCTCTCAGAGAACTCTACCAGTCTCTCTAGCTCTTAAGCCTGTCCAAGTTCGTTCCTTAGATGAACGATACCAAGAAGTATTAAGCAAAAATCTCAAATCTAATTGGCAGTCATTTGATTACATTATTCGAAACAACCACATTGATTACCTTTACCATTTCACTGATATGAGTAATGTAGAATCGATTTTTAAACATGGAGGATTATATAGCTGGAAATCTTGTCTGGAGAGAGAAATAAGAATCGCTTGTCCAGGTGGAAATTCATTGTCGAGAGGACTCGATATTCGCAAAAACTTGAATGATTACATCCATCTCGGCTTTAACAAAAAGCACCCAATGCTTTATGTTGCAGAGGAAGAAAAGCGTATCCGCAAAGCTAAAATTCTAAGAATTGATACTTCAGTAATTTTTTGGGATTCAACCCTTTTTAGCGATAAAAATGCCACCTCTAACCAAGCAAGAATTGGGGGAACAATAAACGATTTTCGTTGTATTAATTTTGGAATTGCTTGTGGTTCAACTTGGAACGGTCCTGATGAGAAATCGGCTTTCCAAGCTGAGGTTTTAGTCCGTTCGCATATTCCAATAGAATACATTTCCTTTTAGAAGGTTTTTTCATGGCTACAAGACCGGTTTTCATACCATCAAATTCACGAAGCACCTTGGTTCAGGAGGTTCAAGTCAACTTTGAGTGGCATTCAGGTTTCTCAATTGTTCAAAAACAAAAAAATATAAGGGCACTGCATTTTCAAGCCTCGATACTGGGCTATACTCCAATCCTAGAAATTTCAACTAAATCAGAAAACATTTTGGGGAGAAGTCTGAGTGCATTCAACATGAAAATTGAAGTAGATGGTACTTTATCAAATGTAGAAAATTTCTACCAAAGCAGTAAAGTCTTTGAAAATGGGGGGCCTTTCGTTGACTTGTTATCTTCATCCCCAATTGAGGCGAAACGGGATGAACGTCTAAGAAATTCGGGAAGGCTTACGCATTTTTATCTTTCCGGAAGAATCTGGGAATTGATTCCAAGGACGGCGTTTTACGATTGGCTGTATCTAACCGCGTTAAGCCAAAACCCCAATGAGAGCAATAAGTTATCGGACTACAATGGTTTTTCGGATATTGAATATAACCCAACAAAGTCAGTAAATTGTCAAGCTCGTTCCGCCGCAATGTACGTTTCTCTCTGTGAACTTAACCGCCTAGAAGAAGCTTTATTGAACACTGAGTTCTTTTTAAGTTTATACACTGAGGTGGACAAGGATCTGCCTACTCAAATGTCATTTTTTGGGCGTTAATACTCTATCAACGAGGACTCAGTCGCTAAACTCAAGTTCCATCCCACCCACAATTTGCAGATTTTTACAATCAAAGGTGATAAATCTGTCCACTGATCGTCCATGTATCACCTATTTAACCTGTTAGATATACAGATCCCGGCGGTCGTAGGTGAAGTATGCCGCAAACAAGCAGATCACGACGGTCACGCCCGTCAGCACCAGGGCGTAAGGTTCAAAGCGCCCGCTCCTGAAGAACTCACTGGCATTAAACCAACTGAAGGGGGTCAGAAACTTGAGCCAACTCAGTTTCTCATGCATTCCTGCAAAAATACTGATAAAGTAGAGCCCCAAAATCAGCCCGATTGCCATCGACCCCACCCTGCGCGGTGTTTTTGAGGCACATGCCAGCAAGGTGCCCAGGCTTAGAAACACCAATTCGATCATGAACATCGCCAGCATTTCAAGCCGTAGAAAATCAAACAGAGATTTTCCGGGATCATAGCTGCGTGAAGCGACAACTGAAATGACCCAGGTGAACAGTACAAACAGGGCACAGTTGGTCAGGGCTGCCAGCAGTTTGGCAGTGACAATCTGCCTGCGCGGGATGGGAAGCACCAGCGTGAATTCCACTGTGCGCTCGCGCTCTTCTTTGGCGATTGCTTCGCTGCCCCAAAGCGCAGCCGCCATCGCGCCCATTAAGGCGAAAAAGACAAACATGGCGCCAAAGAAGCCTTCAAGCGTCGTCAGGTTAAAGGCGCGCATGCTCAAGGCTTCCATGAGTTGCGGCGGCATGCTGTCCAAAATCGCCAGGCTCTCAGGGTTGCTCTCAAAGGCGGAGAACTTGACAACTGCCACGACAATCAAAAGAGCAATCACCACCGTCCAAATGAGCAGCGACTTAATTCCGGCTTTCAGTTCTCGAAAATACATTCTCATATCCTGCTCCTAAGACGGCGAGGCAATGTCGCGTTTTTGATAAAGCCAGTAAGAAACGCTGATAGCCACGACAACGATCATCACATCCACGATTAGCACAGGCATATCGTATTGCAAGTCCCGGATGATCTTCCCGGGGTCAAAATGCTTGAAAGGGCTCAGGTATTCGAGCTTGACATCCCCGAGGATTCCGCTGAAGGCACCGATCACGTAAGTTCCAAAAGCCAGCCCGAGGCTCCAGGGTGTGACACTATGCATGCGGCGGACCATCAGCGAAATCATTAAACCCAGGCTGAAAAATAGCAATTGGAAAATCACGCCGCTTCCAAGCAGAAGCATAATAGCGCGCGGTTCGTATGGTCCCTCGCCCCTAAACATGGCGATGCTTGCCAGGCTGACAGCCCAGAATAAGATTTGTGTCACCAACAAACTGGTCAGGGTTGCCAGCAGCTTGCTGGTGAGGATCGTGGGGCGGCTCAGCGGTCTGGTCAGCAGAAAATCTGCGGTCAGTTCATCCTCTTCCACCGATACCAGGCCCAAGCCATAATTTGCGGCCTGAATGGCCAGGCAGAGTTGACAGAACACAAAGCAAAAGCCAAAATAGCCTTCCAGGGTGGCGAGGTTGAGCGCGTTCAATCCGAACACGGCTTTGAACTCAGGTGGGAAGTTATCCAACACCTGGTTCATGGCTGCCATATCAGCAGAAAAGCTAGGGAAGAGCGCCATGAACGTCAGCAGCAATGCAGCCAAGGATCCAGCCCAAATCCCGACGGAGGACCAGCGCTGGCGCAATTCGTAACGATAGATCGCTCTGTTCATCGGCTGCCTACTCGTAATAGTGCATGAAAATCTCTTCGAGCGTGGGTTCTCCAATGCTCAAATCCTGGATCTCAAAGCCACTCACGCGCTGCAGGACCTGGTTGATGTCTCCTGAGTAGAAGAACTGGGTCCATTCTCCCTCGCGGTGCAGGTTGCTTACACCAGGCATTTCAAAGCTGGCTGGCTCATGCCGTCCCAAAACCCCAATTTTCTTGTAATTGTTCTTCTGCAAGGTGTGGATATCTGAGATCTCCACCATTTTGCCTTCACGGATGATGCCCACCCGGTCGCAGAGCCGCTGCACCTCTCCCAGGAAATGGGAGGAGAAAAAGACCGTGACGCCTTTTTTGTTCTCTTCGCGGATCAGATCAAAGAACTTGCGCTGCATCAGGGGGTCAAGCCCACTGGTGGGTTCATCCAAAAAGAGCAGGGTGGGGTTGTGGAGCAGCCCCTGCACGATGCCGACCTTTTTCTTGTTGCCGTATGAAAGATCACGGATCTTGCGGTTCATCTCCAGTTCCATCACCTCGGCAAGATAGCTGATGCGTTCTTTATGATCTCCGGGATAGAAGCTGGCGGAGTATTTCAGCAGCTCGCCAACATGCATATGATCGTAATAGAAGACCTCCGAGGGCAAGTAGCCAACCTGGCTGCGTATCTCGGGACCCTTTTTGGTGACATCCTTGCCGAAGATGGATGCCAGCCCACTGGTCGGGTGGATCAGCGAAAGCAGCAGGCGGATGGTGGTGGATTTACCGGCACCATTGGGTCCGATAAAGCCAAAGATCTCACCTTCCAGCACCGAAAAGCTGAGGTTTTCGATGCCGCGGGATTTGCCATAATACTTGGTCAGTTCATTTACCTGGATGACGTCCATTAAAACTCCTTGGAATGCGAATAAAGACAATGAGAATAAGTTGTATCACTATTTGGTCTTTTTGGAGGTGCGACTTGCACGCGATGTGATTTGCTTTATCCCCTGACGAAGGGATTATTTGCCTTTTCGAACCCGACTGTCGTTGCCGGTCCGTGACCCGGCAGAAGCGTGGTCTCATCAGGCAGGGTGTAAATCTGCTCGCGAATATTCTTCAACAGCAACTCGTGGTCAGATTCTTCAAGATCGGTCTTGCCTATACTGCCTCTGAAGACCGCATCTCCAACCACTGCCATCTCCAGTACGGGAATATAAAACAGCACCGACCCGGGGCAGTGCCCCGAAACATCCCGCACTGCGACTAGCTCACGAGTTCCACCAGGGACCACATCCAACCATATGCCATGAGTTAGTGGAATATCCAACCTTGGCACTCGATCGAGGAGTACACCCAATTTTATCTTATCGGGTTGAGCATTAGCCCATACAAAGCCTTCCGGGTGCATGGCAATCGGAAGTGGCGGCGAAAAGGCTTCGCTAACGGTTTTTGCCCCTGCAACATGGTCATAATGTCCGTGCGTCAGCCAGATTTGCCTTAGCTGCCAACCTTGTTCTTCTGCCAACTGCAGTTGGGTTTGGGGCTCAAAGCTTGGGTCGATCAGCACGCAATCACCGCTGTCGTCATCCACCAGAAAATAAACGTTATTTCCGAGAGGACCCAGAACTGCTAGATGAATGGAAAGTGACATCGCTTACCTTCCTAGCCCTTTCGCGCCACAGCCAGGAATTCTTCCAGGCGCATTACCTCGCGCGGGAGGTCCGTCAGGCTGCGCAAGCCATCACTCTCCACCACGACGTCGTCTTCAATCCTCACGCCGTACTTTCCAGGCAGGTAGATGCCCGGTTCGATGGTGAAGACCATGCCTGGCTCCAGGATCAGAGGATTAGCCTGGAAAACGTAAGGCGGCTCGTGCGCTTCCATCCCCAGCCCGTGCCCCGTGCGGTGGGTAAAGTATTCGCCATAGCCGCCTTCCGCGATGACACCCCTTGCCAATCGGTCCACTTCCCCTGCCGGCATGCCGGCTTTGCCGCCCAGGCGGGCTGCCGCGTTTGCCTTTTCCACCAAAGCGGCAATTTGTTTCATTTCCTCGTTAGGTTCACCGCAGAAAAAGGTGCGGGTGATATCCGAGAAGTAGCCAGCAAAGCTGGCACCCCAGTCGATCAGCAGCATGTCGCCTTCCTGCAGGGCGCGATTCCTTGGGCTGGCGTGGGGGTTGGCAGTGTTGGGTCCGGTTGAGACGATCGGCGCAAAGGGCAGCTCCGCCTCCGAGCCTGCCCGGAAGAGCTGCACCATTAATTCAGCCGAGATATGCAGCTCGCTCTGCCCGGGTTTCACAGTTTCGAGGGTATTGAGCAGTGCGTTTTGCGCGATGATGGCTGCCTGGCGCATGGCTTTCAGCTCTTCAGCTCCTTTGCGCATCCGCAACCCAGCCACAGCGGCGCTTCCGACTACAAATTCAGCTTCTGGCAGCGCATTCCGCAGCAGGTCCAGCTCCAGAAAGCGCAGCCCAGTCGGCTCAACGCCTACGCGCAGCGCCTTACCCGAAATTTCGGACAAGGCTGATTCAAAGATACCTTGCCAGGTTGCCGGATCGTCCCCAAAAGGGATAATTTCAGCATCAAAGGGCAATTGCGCCACTTTTGCCCGTTCGAGTTCGGGCAGGATGACTTTCACCCGCCCACTGCTGCCAACCAGAACGACCACCGGGCGCTCCATCAGGTGAAAACTTAGCCCGGTCAGATAGCGCAGGCTCGGACCGGGGTTGAGCGCCATCCAATCCAGGTCTCTTTGTGCCAACTGATCCGCTAAAGCTTCGATTTGTTTATCCATAACAACCTCTTGTTAGATTTCCATTCAATGAAGGTATTTTACCCTCCCGCGCATCCACAGGGAGTAAATAAGGGACATCTTACTGAGATTGAGGATTGTTTCAACCGCCCGGGTCACATCATTTTAGCCTTAAAAGATCAGGCGGGCTTTCAGCCCGCCTGATGATCTTCCGTGATTATTTCTCTGCCCGTTTGTGGATCAGTATCTCGCGGTAGACAGCCACCAGTACGATCAAAACCATCACTCCCCCAAGAATCGCAATCCCGTTTATGTTTACCACGGGCGATGTTATCGGTTCTTCGCCGATTGGGGTCGCCTCGGGCGTCCCTGTAGCCAGTGTTGCGGTCAAAGTCAGGTCGGGATGGATCTTGACCGGGTCGACAAAAATGACTAATGCCAGCAAGCTGATCACCAGAATGCCAAGTAAAATCAGCACAATCGACATACTGCTGCTCTTTTTTGATCCCTGGTCCACACTCATTTGACACTCTCCACAGCCTGTTTGGCTGTTTCAACGACGTCGGCATTGTCCCGCAAAATCAACAAGGTGGCATTGCGCAGAATTGGCCCGATGTTATTCAAGATCGCATCGGAGGGATAGAGAATTGCCCCATCAGCCATTTCCTCCAGGGCTGATTTAAGCGAGACTTCCTCCCAGCTACGGAGCGCGGAAGGGCGGGGGGGAATCGCTTTGAGGGATTCACTCCACTCTGCCAAAAATTCCGTCTCAGAAAGGTACGCAATCAAGTCCAGCGCGAGTTCCTGCCGCTGAGCTTCCTGGCTACCCAGAGCCCATACCCAGGCATCTGTCAGGGTGATGTCTGGTGAGGTAAAAGCCGGATCCGGCGCTTCAGTGGTTATTTCCCTCCCCCGCAGCACAACGTCCACCGGCAGGAAAGCCGTGGTGACACTACGGTTACTAAAGGCCTGCCAAACCTGCTCAGAATTTTGCATAGTGACTGACTGGTCACTAAAATGAAGCGCGTTCAAACCGTCTTTCAAAGTTTGCAAAGCTGTAGTAAGTGGGGCTTCTTGCAGAATTGTCACACCCTGCTCGTTTTGCACCTGCCCACCCAGGCTCATGTAGAGCAGCAATAAAAAGGTTCCCCTGGGATCATCACCGGCAAAACCAAAATAGCCATAATTTGATTTGGTATCCACCCAATCGTTGCTGGGAACTAACTGGCTAAGGCTTTCGTACACCAAACCCATTGGGACACCTTTAAAGGGCACCGCCACAACCTCTCCCTGGACCATCCCGGCATCTCTGCCAAAGTTGTACCAGTCGAGATCACTCATCACCGTCTGCAGACCCTCATTCCAGAAGACAACCTCATCCTGGAAAGCCCTTAGGAGTTGCTCCCGCGAAAGTGCGACTACATCCGGAGAGGAATCCGGCGCGGCTGCATGGGTTGTGCGCAGCGCGTCCAGGAGGCCCCCAACACCCGAGACTGCTTTAATGCGAGCTTCAATTACAATGCTGTTCTCGGACGCAAACTCATCCAGTCGGGCTTTGAGAATGACAGCCGACTCAGTCTCCGCGTTGGGATCCAAGTCAGGAGGGAGCCAGAGGATCAACTTCTCCGGGGGAGGCGCTGGTGTGGGGGTCTGTTCACCCACCACTTCGGTCGCTTCTTCTGTGACACTGGTGGGCACTGGAATATTGGTCTGCTCAGGAGTGACAGTTGAGGCTTGCTGCCAGGGAATCTCCCAACCATCAGGCAGCAACTCACATCCCGTCAACCCTAAAAGGGCGGCGACAATCAGCACCATCACTATAATTTTGATTTTTTTCACTCTATTAGCCATCAATGCAATTGTAAAGCATCTTGCCAGAGAGGTTATCCCAAGCTTACCGGCTTGCCGAGCAGCCCGACCAACAGTTTGACCGAATTTTCCACATCGTCCCGGTCAACCATTTCAGAGGGGCTGTGGATATAGCGGCAAGGGATCGAAAGGCATCCAGCCGGCACACCAGCACGCGTGCGCTGCATGGCTGCGCCATCTGTGCCGCCTGCTTCAAGCACTTCCATCTGGTAGGGCAGTTTTTGCGCTTTGGCTTCAGCAACCATCCAATTCACCACGCGCGGATCGGCAATGAAGGAGGAATCCCGGACCTTGATCGCGGGGCCATTCCCAAGCGCGACTTCCATCTTGACACCCAGGGGGGTATCCCCCGTGCGGGTCACGTCCACTGCCAGCCCAAGCTCTGGGTCCACGCCATAAGCCGCGGTGATTGCGCCGCGAAGGCCAACCTCTTCCTGGACGCTGAAGACAAAATAGAGCTCGTTTGCGCCTGGCTTGACCTCTTTCAAGGCTTCCATCGCAATCGTTGCAGCCACGCGGTCATCCATAGACTTGGCTACCAGGCGCTTTCCCAGGTCCAGGAATGGACGCTCAAAGCCACAAACATCACCCACGCCGATCTTGCTATCTTCCTTGGACGTTGCGCCAGTGTCGATAAAATATTTCATCAGGGTGGGGTGCTCGTCTTTTTCCAATCGTTCCATCCCAATCACGCCCTGGGTGCCGTTCATGAATAAAACCCTACCGCCCAGGCATGTCATAGGGTTAATGCCGCCGATCGGCATAAAGCGGGCAAAGCCGTTATCGTCCACATGCGTGACCATCAAACCAATTTCGTCAATATGCGCTGAAATCATGATCCGCTTGCCGCCTTCTTTCAAAACGCCTTTGCGGGCAATCAAGTTCCCAAGCGCATCCGTATAGATTTCATCGGCGTGTCCCTGGATTTCTGCTTTGATCTTTTCGCGGATCACGTGTTCAGAGCCGGAAGGTCCAGGCGTCTCGACCAGAGTTTGTAGAATAGTCCATAATGAATTATTTTTCTTTGCCATTACTTTTCTCCTGACGATTTAGGATGCTTCTATCAAGGCGTTTTAAGGCCGTGTGAATCAGTTTCAAGGTGTTGAGCTCATCTTCAATGCGGATCAGACCCGCTGCTGAATGCAGATAGCGCTGTGGGACCGAGACCGAGACGCTCGGCACACCCGCGCGGGTTTTGTGGATTTCGCCGGCATCGGTTCCCCCCATACCGGGCTGACGGAACTGCCAGGGGATTTTTTCGGCTTCAGCCGACTCAGTCAGCCATTTTATCAAGCGCTGATCGCCGATGGTGCCGCGATCCATGATGTAGATTGCCGGCCCGTCTCCCAGCCTGGTGTTGTGGCTGGTGTTTGGCAGGCCATCGTAATGGGGCAGATCGTTGGCAGGGGTTGAATCCATGGCTATGCCGATTTCCGGATCAAAACCGTAAGCAGCGGTTTTTGCGCCGCGCAGGCCAAGCTCCTCCTGCACGGTGAAAGCCGCCAGCAGGTCAACATTTTCGGGAGCTTGTTTGACCAGTTGGATGAGGTTGAAGACTCCCAGCCTGTCATCCAGCGCCTTGGAGCGGATGCTCGGACCCAAGACTGCCAGTTTCGTCGCAAAGGTGGCTCTGTCGCCCACTTTGACCTTGGAGTCTCCTCCCGGTCCAACATCAATGCGCAGCTGGTCCACTTTGAGCACCTGCTTGCGTTCTTCGGGTGTGGTCAGGTGGATTGCTTTGGCGCCGATCACGCCCGGAACATGGTCCCGACCGATGATCACCGGCTTGCCCACTAACTGGCGTGGGTCAACCCCACCGATGACGCGAAACTCGAAAACGCCATCGCCTTCATCTTTGACGATCATGAAGCCAACTTCGTCCATATGGGCAGCGATCATGACCCTGACGCGATCTTTGCCGGTGCCCTCGCGCCGCACCAACACATTGCCCATCGCGTCAACTTTGGTGAAGTCAGCGAAATCGCGCAATTCTTCAAGAACGATCGCGCGCACTTCCTGCTCATCACCCGAAACACTCACAGCGTTGCAAAGGCGCGTCAGCAGATCTAATTCTTTTTTACCCAGGCGGGGATTAAACTTGGTGGAAACTTCAGTTTTTGCCATCTTGTTTTACTCCCAGATCACAGTTTTCATGAAATCGAGCGGAAGATTGGCAATAAACTCAGCCATCAACCTTCCAGCGCGTCGGACATCTTTCAGCGAAACAACCTCAACCGGAGTGTGCATGTAGCGTAGTGGAATGCCCAGCTCAACCACGGGTATGCCAGCCTCTGCCACCTGAACACTCCAGGCATCGGTGCCCGAACCGGTTGGCGCCAGGTCCTTTGCCACGTTGATCTCGTATTCTTCAGCGGTTTCGAGCATGGCTTTGTGCAAAGCCGGATGGTTGCAGGAGCCCCAGGTGAGGGGGGTTACCTTGCCCATCTCGAAGTTGCCAATGCCTGCTCCGCCGGGTGCCTTGGCAAAGGTGACGTCAATCACGATCGCGAAATCCGGTTTGATGGCGAAGGCGTCCGCCTGGGCGCCAATTGCGCCGACTTCCTCCTGCGAGGTCGCCACAGCCATCACATCCCAAAGGTGCTTGCGCTTGGAAAGCATCTCGAGCGCGACTGTGACCGCCGCCACAGAGGCGCGATTATCGAGCGTGTGACCACTGATGGTGTCACTGCAAAGCTCCATCGGCTCCGTCGCGAAGGAAATGACATCTCCGACACGTACCAACTTTTTGACTTCGTCCGGCAAAAGACCGGTGTCAACCAGCAAATATTTCTGCGGCAGGGGTCCGGATTTGCCATCTTTTGGCAGCAAAGCTGCCGGCGGCATGACTACCATGGCTGGCAGATCCCGGGCAACATCCGAGTTGGTCGCGTGCACGGTCACCATCTGGCCGGGCAGGATGCGCGGATCAACCCCGCCAACCTGCATAAAGCGCAAAAAGCCGTCATCGATGCCGGTCACCATCAAACCAATCGCGTCCATGTGCGCCGCAATCATCACGCTGGGTCGGGGCTGCGTGCCTTCTCCGCGTTTGATTGCCTGCAGGCTGCCAAGATTGTTGACGCGGATTTCGTCGGCGAGCGGCTGCCAGGCAGCCCGAATGATCTCGCGGATTGGGGCTTCGTAACCGCTCAGACCCGGCGCGGAGATCATTTCCTTTATGTGTTGTTTCAGATCAAGTTTCATAAGCCTCTCTCATGGTTCAGGCGTAGGGTCAACCAAAGTCTCGGTTGGGGTTTCTGTAGGTGTTTCTGTCGGTTCAGGTACCGGGGTGTCCGTTGGGAGCGGTGTTTCCGTGGGGGTGGCAGTGTTTGTTGGAGTCCAGGTGGGGGTGCCGGTTGCCGTAGGGGGCAGCGTGTTCGTGATTGTGGGGGTGATGCTGGCTGTGCGCGTGAGGTAAGGGGTCAGCGTAACGCTGGGGATGAGCGTGACCGTGCTGGTAAGCGTCGGCGTAGCAGTTGGCTGCATGGGACCGCGGTTAAGGCGCAGCAAGATGACCCCCAGCAGGTAGCAGGGAATCGTAATGAGAATAATCAGCGTCAGCATATAACGCGTGCGCGTGCGATTAGAGATTTCGTCCACCAGTGCTCCGCATGCAGTTCATCTTATCACCGGCAGCAATAACCGGCAAATTTATCCAATTATAGCCTACCCGTGTGACTCTCAAGGCTATCTAAGCAAGGTCGAATATTTTCCCCGGGTTCAGGATGTTGTTGGGGTCGAGGGCTTTTTTGAGCGTGCGCATCAATTCCAGCTCATGAGGATCGACAACCTCCTGGAAGTAGGCTTTGCGTTTGATGCCGATGCCGTGTTCGCCGCTCAGTTTGCCGCCAAGCGACATCACCACCGCGTACAAACGCCTGACAACCTTATCCTCCAGGTCGTACCATTGATCCAGCGGCATCTCGGGCGGTTTGATCAGGGTGGTATGCAGATTGCCGTCGCCGGCATGCCCGTAGGAAGGCATGGAGAGCTCAAACTCAGCCGCGATTTTCGCGATTTCCTCAGTCAGTGCAGGGATCTGCGCGATTGGCACCACGATGTCTTCCAGGCTTTGGTGGGGCGAATAGACCTTGAAGGCTTCGGCGATGTTGCGCCGGACTGCCCAAACCCGTTCCTGGGTGGTGTAATTATCTGCCACGTAGACTTCGATCGCCTTATTTTCCATACACAGGTCGCCGATCATTTCCGCCTCGCCGTCCACCTGGTCTTGCGTGGTGCCATCGACCTCGATCAGCAGCATCGAGCCGCAACTTTCATAGTCGAGATGTTCGTTCAGATACTTGCAGGAAGTTTCCACTGCGAGACGATCCATGAACTCAATCGAGGTCGGCACAATCCCGAGTTTGCTGACGATCATCGGCACGATCTCGATCGCGCTTTGCACGTCGGAGAACAACACCAACAAATCTGTCTTGGCTTTTGGCAGGGGCGTGAGTTTGATGGTTGCGCTGGTCACGATCCCCAGCGTGCCTTCCGAGCCGATATAGAGGCGCTTGAGGTCGTAACCCGACACGTCCTTGACGATCTTTCCGCCAATTTTAAGGATGTCGCCAGCCGGCGTTACCACTTCCATGCCGGTGATATAGCGTTCTGTTACGCCATATTTTATCGCTTTGCCGCCGCCGGCATTTTCAGCGATGTTCCCGCCGATCTGGCAGGACTCGAGGCTCATCGGATAGCCGGCGAAGAACAGCCCGTCATCCGCCACGATGGCGTTGATCTCGTTGGTCACAATGCCCGACTGCACTTCAATCATCATGTTTTGCAGGTCAACATCGAGCACCTTGTTCATTTTTTCGAAAGCCATCAGGATTCCGCCGTGCAGCGGGATTGCTCCGCCGGAAAGCCCTGAGCCCGCTCCACGCGGAGTGACCGGGATGAGGTGCACGTTCGCCAGCTTCATGATTTCCGCCACCTGCTGCGTAGTGGTGGGGGTCACGATCACTTCCGGCATCCCCGAAAATTGATCCTTGGGAGTTTCATCGTGGGAATAAGCTTCAAGCTTTTCCTCGTCCAAAATGACGTTCGCCGCACCCACGATCTGCGCGAGCTTGGTAACAATTTCAGGCGTAATGGGGTTGTAGTTGGTCATGACTTTCTCTCCTCAAGCCGGGAAATCAGTTCGGGCAGGATCTGGAAGGCATCCCCGACAATCCCAAAATCTGCCACCTGGAAGATAGCCGCATTTGGGTCGGTGTTGACAGCCACGATGGTCTCCGCGGTTTTCATGCCTGCCAAGTGCTGAATGGCACCCGATATGCCCAAAGCGATGTAGAGTTTTGGAAGCACGGTCTTGCCGCTCAGGCCAACCTGCTGCGGGTATCGCGCCCAGCCGCGGTCGACCGCGTCGCGCGAGGCACCCACCTTTCCGCCCAACAAACTTGCCAGGTTGTGCAGGAGCTCAAAGTTATCGGCTTTTTTCATACCCCGTCCGCCCGACACGATCACGTCACTGTCCTGCAGGTTGGATTCATCGGCGGCTTCTGCCTCGAAGGAAAGCAATTTCACTCTCTTATCCACCAGTTCAGGCTTCAGGGCTACCTGCTGGATCACTCCAGTGCGGGAAGGGTCTGCCGGCAGCGGTTGGGTGGAACGTGGTCTGACCGTCGCCATCTGGGGACGGTGCTTTGGGGTCTTGATGGTAGCCAGGATGTTGCCGCCGATCGCAGGGCGGGTTTGCAGCAGGTCACCAGTGGTGAGGTCTATCTGCAGGTCGGTGCAGTCTGCCGTCAGTCCGGTGTGCAGGCGCATGGCCACGTGCGGCATCAGGGTGCGACCGTTGTTGGTGGCAGCAGCCAGGATGATATTGGGCTTCATTTGCTGGACTAAATCGATCAGCACATTGCTGTAGGTCTCAACGATAAAGGCATCCAAAGCAGGATCCTGCACGCTGATCACCAGGTCTGCCCCGTGATGGATCAGGTTCGTCAGTTCCGCGTCGTCGACGTTCGCGCCAATCAAGATCGACACGAGCTGCTCACCGCAGGCATCTGCCAGGCTTCTGCCCCTTGCCAACAACTCGTAGGAAACAGACTTTAGCTTGCCATTGGCTGCTTCAGCGATGGTCCAGACGTTCGTATTCCTCTCACTCATATCAGTTGCCTCTCTTCCAGGAAAGCGATCAGAGCATCCACAGCCGCACTCACATCTTTATCTTCTTTGATCGTCACCATCTGACCATTCCTGGTCACCTTCGGCGACTTGGTGGAGACCACCCTGGTTGGCGAGCCTTTCAGCCCGAGATATTCCCGGTTGAGCCCAAGGTCTTCTGCTGTCAGCACCGGGATCTCAACGGTTTTTGCTTTTTTCTTACCACGCAAGGTGGGCAGGCGCGGATAACTTATCTCCTTCACCACCGTCAAAAGGCAGGGCAAGGGCAGTTGGAGGGTTTCGATGCCTTCTTCCACCGATCGTTCTACTGTGATTGTTTTTTGCTCCAGGTCCAGGTCGTTCACCTTCCGCACATAGGTTGCCAGGGGAATGTCTAAGCCAGAAGCGATATTGGGACCAACCTGGCCGGTATCGCCATCCGTGGCACGTTCTCCCGCCAGGATCAGATCATAGTCCCCAATATGTTTAATAGCGTTAACCAAGGCGTAAGCGGTTGACCAGGTGTCCGCCCCGGCAAAAGCCCGGTCTGAGAGGATGTAGCCATCATCACAGCCCATCGCAATCGCTTCCTTCAGGGCTTTAACGGCGTTGAGCGGTCCCATCGTCAGAACGGTCACCGTGGCGCCGAATTTTTCTTTGAGCATCAGGGCGGTTTCAATGGAATAAAGATCCAGGGGGTTCACAATGCTGACCACCCCATCCCGGACCATCGTGCCGGTTTCTGGATCCATTTTGACATTCCCCGTCTCGGGCACTTGTTTGATTGGAACAATAATTTTCAACATGAACTCACTCCTAAGGAAGCTTTTCGCACAATCTGGCAGTTATTGTACTTCAAGAGGATTGATGGACGCGCGGTCGTATACCTGAGCAGTCATAAAAAAATAAGACTCGAAGAGGGAAGGGAATTGTGAGGTTCTATGGAAACAAAGGAGTTACCACATTTCCGGGTTCTTATCTGTTTTGAATCTTATAAGTAAGATTCTCAGATGAATAAACAATAAAACGAAAGATGCTATAATTTTCACATAATTCAGGGGTTTAATTCCAAACCCCCTTATCATATTCAAGGAGATCATCATGAAAAAAAGAGTATTGCTTGTAATCAGTATCATTGTCATCCTGATGGGCGTTATGGCGCTCATCCCCAGCATTGATCTGGGCGACGAACCCGCCTGGCACGCTGCTGTTAAGATCGTTGTCGGCTTGGTTGGTGTTTGGGTTTTCCTGCAGAAGACTGGTAAAACCAAGACCGCATTATTGGTGATCGGCATCTTCCTGGCAGGTATGGGCTTGATCGACGCGCTTGGTCTGCTAACCATGGGCACTGAACCGGTGTGGCATTCCATCGTAAAGATTGTGATCGGCGCGGTTGCCATTTATTTGGGCGCGACCAACCTCAAAGACTAAGACTCGATCAAAACCAGCAGCTATTTCTGTGCTGGTCCTTATCGTTTGACAAAAACAGCAGCTTGCAGCTGCTGTTTTTTTCTTTCGTCTTTCCGGAAATTACATGTCTAATGAAGATATGTGATTAAGACGAAAATCGCCGATGGTATTCGGACAAATTCACGTAGGTTGGACGAAGTACCGGCGAAGCTGTGTAATGAGACCGCCAGCAAAGGATCTGGTGGATTTACTAATTAAGATTCTTCACTTCATTCAGAATGACAGACAGCTGTCGCGGGCTCACTCCGACAAAAAGACACCT
>DIWN01000013.1 GCA_002423495.1 Anaerolineaceae bacterium UBA6105
TTGGTCTGCGTAAAGCCCTGGGAGCGCGCAAGTTTGATATCCAGTTGCAGTTCCTGACGGAATCAGCCATGCTGAGTGTTTTTGGCGGTCTGATAGGTATCGGACTTGGATGGCTGCTCGGAAAAATTGTCGGCGCAATTGCTGCCAATTCTGGCACACCGCTGGTGCCTGAGATCAGTCTGAATTCCGTTCTGCTGGCCACGCTCTTTTCGCTCGCGGTTGGTATCTTCTTCGGTTGGTATCCAGCCCTGCGGGCTGCCAACCTGGAACCGGTCGAAGCGCTCAGGTACGAGTAGTTCTTTTAATTATTGGCAATACAAAAAATCACAAAAAAGAGGCGCATACGCGCCTCTTAATTCTTAACGCCAAAGCTTACTCGCGGAAGCCCAGGACCACATCCACATCCAGTGTCTCGCCATTGCGGATGAGGGTAAACGTGATCGTCTCGCCCGGGTTTTTGTTCACCACCATGTAGCTCAACAATTCGCTGAAGTCCTTGATCGGCTGCCCATCAACCGCGATGATCAAGTCACCGCCCTTAAACAACCCCTGTACCGAACTCGGTGATGTGCCGCCGCGGATCCCGGCCTGATCAGCCGGACCGCCCTTGACCACCGACGACACGTACGCCCCTGTGGATTGGGGCAAATCCAATACTTCAATCATCGCCAGTGACATGCTTGTGTAACTGGTCATGCCAAGGTAGGGATACTCATAGCTGCCCTTCTCGATCAACGAGGGCACCACTTTGCGCACGATGTTTGATGAGATCGCAAAGCCTATCCCGGTGCTGATGGCATCTCCAGTGACGCTCAAACCGGCGGTCTGTATCGCCCGGTTCACCCCGATTACTTCCCCATTAAGATTGAGCAGGGGTCCGCCGGAGTTTCCAGGGTTAATGAGAGCGTCGGTCTGGATGGTGTCGCCCGAGGAATAATACGACCCGGTCGAGGTCTGGCGCATCGAGTCCAACACTCTTCCCCGCGCGGAAACCACACCCACCGTCATCGTGCCGCTCAAGCCATAGGGGTTTCCAATTGCCACCACCATCTGCCCGACCTTGACCTGATCTGAGTCTCCCAGGGGCAGTGGAACCAATTCGTCCGGATCCACATCCACCTTGATAACCGCCAGGTCTGAGTCCAAATCTGTCCCTATGACGTCACCGTAGACTTTAAGCCCGGATGAAAAGTGCACTTCAAGCTGCTCGATATTGCTGGCAACGTGATAATTGGTGACGATGTGCCCCTCTTTATCGATCACAAAGCCAGTCCCCTGCCCGGAACCACTAACAGAAGCATATTGCAATGAAACAACCCCGGGGCTGTATTTTTCATACAGAGCTTCGAGACTGCCCTCAAGGGCAGCAAATTCAGGCACGAGGATTGTCCCGGATTCCTGGGGGGGTAAGGTAGTTGGAACTGTTTCTTCCACCATAGGGATAGCAGTTGGCTGTTGCGTGTCGGAAGTGACCACCCGGGTTAAGGAACAGGCTGTGCCAACAACAATTATTGACAAGAGAAAGAATAGCGTGCGTAGTTTGTTTTGTTTGGTCATAATTCACCTTCTGATAGATGCAGTCTTAAATCTTTTGTAAACCTTATCATACTCACAAATCATTAATGGATTATAAAAAATTGGTATAGATTACTGTCTATCCATGTATAGCCTTGACATCATCCAAAAAACGGTTGGATTTACAGGTATCTTAAAACATTAAGCAATCAGGTTTTTATCAATTTCTAAAAACCTACCAAGACTTCAGAACCAGACCCAAATTAATCAAACTGTCCTAAGGGATTATGTAAACTTATCGAGCCGAGAATTTGGTTATACAGAGGGCACAGAACGCTTATAACTGGAACAATTATTGAATTGACGGCACTGTGTTAACAAAGTAAATAATTCTTTCGAAAGGAATAAGAATTTGTTACACTAATAACAGATATCAGACGACTAATTATTGAAAGGAAAAGCATTATGAAAAGTCGCGTTATCTTGGCATTCCTATTAATTATTCCAATGATACCAACATCGACTGTGATGTCATCGTATTACGTGGGAAATCAATATGTGTCAGCATACGGGGGAAGAGTCAACATTTATACCCCTCCTTATCCAATAAACGTTTTTCACTATGGGCAATCGCACTGGATCTCACTGCCATTACCTTACTGGATTCAAAGTGGGTGGAGGTATTTTTCGGGGTATCAATTTCCCGAAAAATATGTAGAGTATTATTCTCCAGTAAGCAACTATGAAATCTATCCTCAAGGAAATCAGAATTGGGGAACAATGATCGAATATAAAATCGTTAAGGCGATGAAGTTTGGTGTGCGTACATAAACAATCTTGGGATAGGATACAGAGATATAGTTTATGCTCCTTCTGCATTGCAGACGATGTCAGAAGTTCACAACGATCCCTTGATAGAGTTGCATACACAATTCGAAGAAGCATCATATCGAGATTCGAGTGGTAATTACCATTTGTTCAATCAGGCAAATTGGACTGAACAGTTTCCATATTCTTTAGTCATTGAAAGTGAGTCAACTTTCCTGACTTATCGGATTGACACATGGTAACAATATCTTCCATTAATCATTATGAATTAATTGAAAGGAGATATAATGAATAAAAAACAAGTTGGGCTGATTTGTGGATTAACTGCAATTGTGGCACTGGTGTCTTTTCTGATTATCAATCGTGTGAATGCGAACAAGGCTGAGCAGCTTGCGGAACAACTTGCTGATAACCTCGCTTTGGAAGGCTTGCCCCTGATAAGTGTGCGTGTGGAAGAACAAGCCCCGCTTACACTCGAAGTAACCCTTCAGTACCCAACCACTGATAGCCCTGAGCGAAAAGCGGAAATCCTCCGAGGTCGTCATGCAGTAAGATGGAACTGTGCCGAGCTAAATCGCGAAAAATACCAGATAAGCAGTTATATTATCTTGATTCTTGATGATGTTGGCAAACAATTAAGCTGGGAACAAAATTTCCTTTATCAGAGTGATCCAGAAGACGTTCCAGTTGAGTACACAATGAACCTTGAGGAAGCCGCGAATTACCTTCGGGAGACTTTTAATCCAGGGTCCGCCCAGGTGGAGCGATTCGAGTTGATCCAGGAGCAAAAAAACAACAATATCATTAACACGTTGTACATCCTCTTAGTCGAGCCAGATCTACAGACTCTCAATAACGATTTACCAATGAGGCAAATCGAGCCACTAATTAAGGGGGTTAACCAACAAAAGCTTTACCAGGTTGACATGTGCTGGCTCGAGATTCATGGACCAAATTCTGAAGTTTGGCTGGATTATCTTTATGACTATAGCTTTCCAGTTGTATCCTGGTGGATGGCAGACGGCGTCAGCACTGAGTGGTTTCCACATCCTGCCCCTCTACCCAACCAGGAACCCACCATGATTACACCACCCGAGAAGACCTACCCTGTAGAGACCCTCGAACCAACCGTTATCGTCCCTTACCCCTGAGTTTTTTACGTTTGATCCAGGGAATTCTTGTTGAGAATCAAGAAGAGTCTAAATTGGAAAGTTAAAAAAAGCATCCTCAGTGATGGGGATGCTTTTGATTTAGAAAAAAAACGTCTAACTCAATCCTAAGATTTTTCCCGTCTCAAAATCAATATCGATCTCGTAATAAGCCGGTCTGGTTGGCAAACCAGGCATGGTGCTCATCGTGCCCAACAAGGGGTAGACAAAGCCAGCTCCCACCGATGCGCTCACATTCCGGATGGGAATGCGGTAACCCTTAGGCACGCCCTTCAGCTCCGGATCATGGCTGAGGGAGAGGTGGGTCTTTGCCATACAGATGGGCAAATGATCATAACCCAGGCGGGTATATTCGGCTATGCGTTCTTCTGCCTGCTCGCTGTAATCCACGCCATCCGCGCCATACACTTCCCGGGCGATGGTTTCAATCTTCTGCTTAAGCGGGACATCCAATGGGTAGAGGAACTTGAAGTCTGCTGGTTTCTCAGACGCCTTCACGACTGCTTCCGCCAACGCAACCGCACCTGCCCCACCCTGGCTGAAGTGGTCAGCAACCACCGCGTCCGCCACTCCGGGGTGCCCCAGGGCGATCTTACGTACCAGTTCAAGCTCGGCAGGCGTATCCGTTGGGAAGCGATTGACCGCCACGACCACAGGCACGCCAAATTTCTGCGCGATGCTGGCATGCGCCAGTAAGTTCGCGGCACCTTTTTGCACTAATTCGAGATTCTCATCGATATATTCCGGCGCAAGCGGTGCGCCAGCGGTAACTTTCGGACCACCGCCATGCATCTTGAGCGCTCTGACCGTCGCCACCAAAACCACCACGCTCGGAATGTTGCCCGAGTAGCGGCATTTGATGTCGAAGAATTTTTCCATGCCCATGTCCGCGCCGAAGCCCGATTCTGTGATCACAAAATCTGCCAGCTTTAGGGCGATTTTGTCTGCCATGATCGAGCTGTTGCCGTGGGCGATGTTGGCAAACGGACCCGCGTGCACCAGCACAGGGGTGCCTTCGAGGGTCTGCATCAGGTTCGGCTTGATGGTGTCCTTCATCAGCACCGTCAGCGCGCCAGCCACGCCCAGATCATCGGCGGTGATCGGCTCGCCCTGCCTGGACTGCCCGATCACGATCTTCGCGATTCTTTCGCGCATATCTTTCAAGCTGGTTGCCAGCGCCAGGATCGCCATCAGCTCGCTCGCGACGCTGATGTAAAAGTTCGTACTGATCTCAAAACCCTTTTCAGCACTTCCTTGCCCAACCGTGATCCCGCGCAGCATGCGATCGTTCACGTCCACTGCCCGCCGCCATGTGACGGTTTCGGGGTCAATATCCAGCCTTGCGAAGCGCGCTTTTTGTTCGTCGGTCAGCAGATCGGGATCGGTTTCGGTGATACCCAATTTCTTCAGGCGCCCCTGCATACTCACCGAGAAATGGCGCTTGCCCTTCTTGTCTTTCGGGCAAAGACGGTTGAACAGCGCCGTGTCAGATTGAGTCGATTCATGGAACATGCGCGTGTCGATGGCTGCCGCCAGCAGATTGTTCGCGGCAGTGATGGCGTGGATGTCGCCGGTCAGATGCAGGTTGAAATCCTCCATCGGGATAACCTGCGAATAGCCACCGCCGGCAGCGCCGCCCTTGATGCCAAAGGTTGGTCCCTGGCTGGGTTGGCGGATGCAGGTGACCACGCGCTTGCCCAGGTGGGCTCCAAGCGCCTGGCTCAACCCGACTGTGGTGGTCGTTTTCCCTTCTCCGAGCGGTGTGGGGGTGATAGCGGTTACGTCGATGTACTTGCCATCAGGCGCGTCCGCCAGGCGGTCCAGCACTTCGAGCTTGATCTTCGCCTTGTAGTCACCGTAGAGTTCCAGCTCACTTTCCTCCAGTCCCATCTCTTCCGCCACCTGGCGGATGGGTTTGAGCGTTGCCGCCTGGGCAATGTCAATATCTGCTGGAACGGGGGTCTTGGGGTCTAATGGGGTCGGGACAAACTTACGCGGTTCTGGGTGTTGAGTCATACTATTCTCCTTGGTTCATGGTCCTATGGTCACATCCCGTGGGATGCTGACCGAAGCTTCGAATTTGATTTCTTCTAATATTCCGAGATAAATAATCGGGACTTGCACTGTTAATGAGCTGTTGGCGCGAATATTCCCGCTTTGAACGGAGCCGCCTCCAACAATCTTACCAGACGCATCCGTTACCACCAGGTAAACTACCGCCCCGGGGACATCCGCGTTCAGATTGTTGATGATGTTCACGCTGGCAGTCTCGCCGCCTTCATTCAGCACCGGTAACCCGGCTTCAAGCGGGTCATATCCAAGTTGGAACTGCCCGAATTCGCCAGGCACGATGATCATATCCACCTGCTGCGCCACACAATCCACTGGCAGGTCAAGGATCCCGGGTGAAAATACCAGTTCCTGTTCCGGCCAGATCAGGTCAATGTAGCCTTGCTCCGCGAGGCAGACTTTGTCTGCTGCGTCCGTAACTGTTAGAAGGTAATAGGTTTCAGTCAGCAGGCGATCGGTCAGGTTCCTCAGCACCGCCCCACCGGAAACGTGCTGATAATCATCGACGATAAAGTTCCACTGACTGACCTCGATGTTCTCCCACCAGCTGCCCCCTTCCAGGGATGCCGACTGCGCCGCGATCCACGGGTAAATCTCCACCAGCGCGATCTCCTGGTCGGCCTGGATATTTGCCAAAACGGATATGCCGGTGCGGTCTTTTTCGGGCACAAAATCGATCATGCCGCGTCCGCCGCCGATGATCTTGCCGCTCGCGTTGTAGGCGATCGCGTTCAGTTCGACTTTGGTGTAGGTATAGGGGTCGGAATTGTTGATCCAACCTGTCAGCCTGATGCCATCTTCAGCTTCCACCCAGCTGGCATTGTCAACCAGCAAAGGCTGAGAGTAACGCAACTGGCGGTCTTTCAGCCCTTCCTTAACGCGTACCTCCACGGTATACGCTTCCAACCCGGGCAGCAGTTCAAAATCCTGCACCAGGCCAGTGGTCTCACGCGGGAAGAGATAGCGCACGGTGCGAACTTCCTGGGCGATGCGGTTCCCGCTGATGTCGAGCGCCAGCACTTCCACCTGCACATCCCGCAGGATGGCGTCAGTGAGAGTGTTGAAGAGTTTGGCAATGATCTGAAGTTCAGCGCCAGTCTGGACGTATTCCAACTCAGTGATTCGAACCGGATTTGGGTTGACCAGGTCTGGCGTGGGGGTCGGATTGATCGGCTCCACCACCACCTGCGGCGTGCCATCCACCAAAACCACCGTCGGCTGGATGAGCGTGGCAGTCGACGGCACAGGCGTTGCAGTTGGGTCGCCAGGAGCAACACCCCCGCAGGAACTTAGTCCAAGCAGGACCGCCAAACCGATCAGAATGAGTGTGTTTTTCCGTTTCACATTGTCTCCGCCACCACGCGATCACATGACAGCTATTCTATTTTATCTGTTTGCCGGTGTTTTGGGTAGTTGCTGGGGTGACAAATGGAAAATGAACGGAGAGAATGTTACATGAAGAAACAAAAATGAGTGACTGCACAGACCGACATCATTTTACTCATTAAGTATAAGAATGGTCTTAAGCCTTATTACGCGTTTGTAAAATTTGGGTTAAATAACTAACAAAGTTATTGCATGAAGCATAGTCAGGATCTCCAGGAATGAACAATAAGTCGTCTCGATGACAGTAATAGATTTTTTCATAGCGTATCTTTAATTGACGCCGTAGACCTGTCATTTCCCTTCTCACTTCATTTGCTTTAACAACTAATTCTTGTTCTAAAACAGATCGTTTCCTTAATATTTCCAACTCTATTTCTCTATGTAGTCTTTTACTCTTTTTCGAAAAATAGATCCCAAGTGCAGCCAACACAAGGGAGCATATGAGCCAAAGAAATTCAGGGATTAAAGCAGTTACTCTGATATAAAATGAACCAGCGCACAAAAACTGAATAAACATAAACGCAGACACAATAAAGAAAAACTTGCTCCTCGTAGTAAACACATTGTCTGGCTTTTGGGGGTTTGGTAATGAGTTTAGCTTTTGTTGAATGAGTAAGTCTGGTCGCTCTACGAATTCATCCAGATTAAGTTGTTCTGGCGATGGAAACTTTGCTCCCAGTTGGTCATGCCTATTTACGATGGCTGTTATCTTTTCCACCCTATCATTCCGATGACACCTTGGGCAACGCCCAAAATACTCGATATCTTCTTCCCTTAATTTATGTTCCGTCCCGCAATAATCGCAGATATAGGTCGGGGTATTCTTTTGAACAGTCAATTTTCCGCCGCAGGATGGACAACTAAGAGTAACAAAATCGCTCATCGATATTTTCCTCTGACCCTTATTTCAGTGAATTATATCCTAACCCTGTGCCAGATAGTGTCCCGAAGCACCAGAAAACCGCTGCAAGCCATCACTCATTTTTTAGAAGATCTTTCAAGAGAGCACAGCCTGACCTTCCCCTGGTCGAAGATCCGTGTCCTGTGCCCGCAGTAAAGCGGAGGGTAAGCGAAGTGAAAGGAAGAGAAGCTGCTTGCCTGCCCTGCATGCATGCATGCAGGGTGTGCCGGAGGATTTAGTACCCCCTCTTGGTCGAAGATCCGTGGCCTGTGCGCGCAGTGAAACGGAGGGTAAGCGCAGCGAAAGGGAAGTGGGGAATTAAAGGGGGTGGGAGACTGAAGAGGGTCATATCCTTTGGGCGTCCCACCCACGATTGTGCCGGTCTCCAGACCGAGCACACGCTATGACCTAAGGTCTCAATTTCTATAAAGGGTCACTTTGGCGAAACAACAAAGACACTCTCCCCCGTTTCACGGACCCTCCCTCAAGGGAGGGCTATTCTTTGGGCTTCCCCTGGGGGAAGCTGGCTCCCGCCGCGAAACGGACGGGAGACTGAAGAGGGTCTTTTCAACTGTTTCGTTCTATAATATTCAAGTGAAACAAAATAAATTAACCCCCTTAGCCCAAACATTGCGTCGCGAAGCCACAAGGGAAGAACAACGCCTCTGGTACGACTTCCTATCCAATTATCCAGCCAGATTTCGAAGACAGGTGGTGATTGGCAAGTGCATCATCGATTTTTACTGTTCTTCAGCCAAGCTGGCTGTTGAACTGGATGGCGGTCAACATTATGAAGAATCTGCTTTAATTCGGGACAATGAAAGAACACAATGGTTGAAGAAGAATGGAATTCTTGTGCTGCGCTTCCTGAATTCGGATGTCAGGAACAATCTTTCTGACGTCTGCGCTACCATCGACACTGTGGTTAAGGAACGCCTGGAAGTATAAACGAAGCAGGAAAGACACTCTCCCCCGTTTCACGGACCCTCCCTCGAGGGAGGGCTATTCTTTGGGCTTCCTCTGGGGGAAGCTGGCTCACGCCGCGTAGCGGACGGGAAACTCAAGAGGGTCTTTACTGTTGTGTGTTTGACATAATTCAAAGACACTCTCCCCCCCTTCGCGGACCCTCCCTCGAGGGAGGGCTAACAACTCAATTAACGCTTGAAATGCCCAAATTCAAGCGCTGCTTGATAGGTTTTTGACCCCTTTTGCCCTACAATCTGAGCAGATCAAAAAAGGAGCATGAAATGTTAGTCACCAGGAAAATCAATGTCTTATCTTTCTTTTTCGGAAAGCCAAGCGCTGCAAACAAGGTAATTGCCCGCAGCGAATCAAAAGCCCAGAACCTTGACTACACAAATATCGCCGAGCTGGAAGATAGGATCAGCATCACCAAGAGCAAAGATTTCTACAAGGCTCACAGCGTTTCAATGGTCAATCCTTTCAGCCAACTGAACAGATAAACCAAGCGGATCCAATCAGCAGAGCCAAGGGATGTACTAACGAAAAGTACTTCCTTGGCTTTACTGAACTATAATTTTAGAAGAGAGGTAACCATGTTTGACACAAAACTTATCGGTAGGAAAATCGCAGCGCTTCGCAAAGCCAAGGATATGACCCAGATGGAACTGGCGGACCAGATGTTCGTCAGCTATCAGGCGGTCAGCAACTGGGAGCGAGGCAACACCATGCCCGATATTTCCAAGCTTTTGGAACTATCGCAAATCCTGGGCGTGGACGTACAGGAACTGTTGGGCTCCGAAAAAGAGACCACCATCGTCAACAAGATCATTGACAAGAGCGAAGACATCAATTTGGAAGAGGTCGCGGAAGTGGCTGAGCTGATGAAACCCTCGCAGGTTGAAGAAGCCGTCGAAAAAGCGTCTGGCGAGGAATTTCAGTTGGAAACCCTGATCGCGCTTGCGCCTCATCTCAACTCAAAACGCCTGGCTCAGATGATCGACAAAACCCGGATCAAGGATCTTTCCCAGATCATCCCACTTGCTCCCTTCCTGGAAAGCTCGCAGCTGGCAAGTCTGATCGACCGCCAGCACGGCATCACCGGCAGCTTCGACAAGCTGGTCGCGCTTGCGCCCTTCCTGGATGAAGATGACTTGGGCAGTTTCGCTGAAAGAATCTTCAATTCGGAAAAAGATTCACATTTCCTGAACGCTTTAGCACCATTTATGAACGAAAAAAGCCTCGGGAAGATTGCCCGGTTGATGAACACTGACCAAAAGGAACGCTACCTGGTCGGTTTGGCGCCGTTCATCGACACAAAAGTGTTGACAGAAATCGCCCGGGATATGATGAAGTCCGGAAAGTTGAAAGTTTTGAAGCAACTGATCCCCTTCATCGATGAGGATGAACTCTAAGCCCTGTTGATAAGCTAATTGCTCATTAGCACAGACAAACTCTCACAACCAAAAATTATCTGGATGGTGACATGGATAATTCAGGTTGTGAGTGTTTATTTAAGCTATATACTTGCGCGGCGTTTACACAGGCAATCCCAACCCTGATTATTGAGTATCTTTTGGCGTGATGGTGTTTATTGGATCCTGCTTAATGGAAATGAGAACAAATTCCACGTCGGCACCTCTTCATCTACCCCTTCGCAGTCAACTATCTTTGGCGCAATAAATAAGAGTCCCGCAAAGGACTCTTATAGGGCGGGTGGGGGTCGAACCCACACAGTATCTCTACCGACGGATTTTAAGTCCGTTGCGTCTGCCTATTCCGCCACCGCCCCGTGTGAGCAGTATTTTACCATCATACAGGCTTTTTCTTGGCAAGAGATTTCCCCCTTCCAAGTGCAATTTACTCGGGCTTTGGTTCAGCTAATAATAATCACAACCCTCATCAGTCTCCCACCCCCTTTAATTCCCCGCTTCCCTTTCGCTGCGCTTACCCTCCGTTTCACTGCGCGCACAGGCCACGGATCTTCGACCAAGAGGGGGTGCACAATCCTCCGGCAGGCAACCGATAACGGCTTAAATGCCGGGTTCAATTGCGGAACCCGGCCTACAATTACAACGAACAGCCCCGTTTTCACCGCGATAACTTATAATAAATCCCCTATGGAACTGACCCTCGGCAACTGGTTTTTATCCTTCCTGCCCATCCTGACCGTTATCGTGCTGATGCTCCTCTTCAAATGGGGAGCTTTACGCGCTGGCGCCATGAGCTTTCTGGTGGCGGTAGCGGTCAGCCTGATCGCTTTCGGCGGAAGCTGGCTGATCCTTGCCTGGTCGCAGGTGAAAGCGCTGGTGCTGGCCGCGAATTTGCTCGCCATCATCTGGGGCGCACTGCTGCTCTACAGCCTCGTCAGCGAAGCGGGCAGCATCCGCGCCATATCGCTTTTCATCCCGCGCCTTTCCAACGACCGTTCCATCCAACTGTTACTGATCGCCTGGCTGCTGACTTCTTTCCTGCAGGGCATGGGCGGCTTCGGAGTGGCTGTGGCAGTAGGCGCGCCAATCCTGGTGGGGATGGGTTTTAGCCCAATCCTCTCGATCGTAATGACCACCATCGGGCACGGTTGGGCGGTTTCATTCGGTGGGATGGCATCTGCCTTCGAGTCACTGATCGCCGTTGCGGGAGTGCCCGGCATCCTTATCGCCCCATATGCCGCCATCCTGTTCGCGATCAGTTTTGTGCCTACAGGCGTGATCATCACCCTGCTTGGCACAGGCTGGAAGGGTGTGCGCCATGCCTTCCCCGCCATCCTCGCTGTCAGCCTCACGATGGGCGCCACGCTCTACCTTCTCAATGTCAATGGTTTTTGGAGCCTCAGCACCATTGGACCTTCCCTTGTGGGCATCGTCACACTCGTGCTCCTCACCCACCTGCCGGGCTATCAGGGCGCTAAAACTGCCATCGTAAATGGCGGTCAGGAACTAAATCCCAGGGATCTGCTGGTGCATCTGACGCCCTTCATTTTGCTGGTGGGGATCGGCATTGCTGTCGCCATGATCCGACCGCTCAATGCTTTTCTGAACCGGGTTTCGTTCAGTCTTTCGTACCCCGAGATCGTATCCGGGTTGGGCTTCGTCACCCCGGCAGAATCCAGCCCCGTCCTGCACCCCTTTTCGCACCCAGGCACGGTGCTGTTTGTGACTGTTTTGCTTTCATACATTGTATTGAAGCGTGCAGGCATGCTCAACCACACCTCTCCCCGCCGCATTCTCAGCCTCACTTCCCACAACTCGGTAAATGGAAGCCTGGGAATCGTGGTTATGGCGGGAGTGTCTACGATTATGACGCACGTGGGCATGACGAGCACGCTGGCAAGGGGGATCGCGGAAACGATCAACGCGGTGATCTACCCAGCGGTGGTGCCTTTTGTGGGGGTGATTGGCGCTTTCCTAACCGGGACAAACAATAACAGCAACATCCTGTTTGGCGCGCTCCAGGCAGAGGCGGCCACCCTGCTGAAGCTGAACGTGCCGCTGATTTTAGCAGCGCAACACGCAGGCGGTTCGATGGGGAGCGTGATGTCTCCCACGAAGTTGATCGTGGCCTGCATCACGGTTGGTCTGGGTGGGCAGGAAGGCAAGGTCTTGCGCAAGCTGATAGGTTATGGTCTAATCCCGATAACTGTGATTGCAATCGCGACTGGAATCTGGTCTTGGTTGCTGAGCGGTGGAGCGTAAGATGAGCCTGAGTAAGGAAAGCAGGAAGTTTCGCATCAACATGCTGGTCCTCGTGGTCGAGGTCTTGCTGCCGTTCTTTTTGCTTTACGCGCTCCGAAATGATTACACAATTCTTGGCAGGATCAGCTCCGCGATCCTGGTCCTGGGCATTATTTATTTGGTGGTGTTTAAATGAAAATGAAAATCAAAAAACAAACTATTCTTCTCATTGCAAGTCTGCTATTAGTGGCTGTCAGTGGCTTTCTCTTCACGCGGCGGGCTATTCCTGTCACCTCCCAAAGCCAGGCAGTTGCGCTTTCCGACTGGATCTACGGCACTGGCGGCAATCTGAACGTGATGGTGACCTACCCCGAAACATTGGAAACCGGACGCAAAAATCTGATCACAGTAACTTACGAAGCCGATAACGCGCTTGAGAGCGTTTTGGATGATGGAGTCGTTTTTGACATGCAGCTCGACATGATCAAATCCGTTATCCAACCGCAAAAGCGCATGCTGATCCCGGTGGAAAGTGGACGGCAGACCTTTGTTTGGGAAGTGGAACCTTTCATTGCTGGTTTTTCCGAGGCAAGCATTTCCCTGGCGCTCGGTGATAAGACCCTCAGCGGCAATTATGCCATCACCGCCCAGCAAAAAATCGACTTCAGCATGGAAATAGCCGAGTCGACCGCCGCCACCAAGGGCGAGCTGAGCATTTGGGGCTTCATCTGCCTGGGTGGCGGGTTGTTGAGCCTGCTGGCTGCCTACCTGCTGAATAGGAATAAGCAGCCTGTAAAAAAGCGAAAGTAGCTCCAAATGGACCAACCCATGCGACGCCGTTCACTCCGCTCTGTTTTTTCAAGCGCGCCCCTGACCGCACTGGACCCCATCCCGCCGGTGATGATCACCGGCATCACCAGCGACTCGCGCCGCGTTCGCAAGGGCTTTGCCTTCGTTGCCATCAAAGGTGAGAGCAGCGACGGCTTCAATTACATCCCATCAGCCGTTGCCAATGGCGCGCGCGTCATCCTTAGCGATCGTCCGGTCCCGGATGACCTGCCCATCCCTTACATTCGCCTGCAGGGAGACCTGCCCTTCGCCCTGGCGTACCTGGCGGCGAGTTTCGAGCGCTTTCCGGCGCGAAAACTGCGCATGATCGGCGTCACAGGCACGGACGGCAAGACCACCACCTCGATGCTGATCCACCACCTCCTGACCAAGTCTGGCATCCCCGCCGGCATGATCAGCACCGTCAACGCGCTGATTGGCGACGAGGCGCTGGATACCGGCTTCCACGTGACCACGCCCGATCCGCCTGACGTCCAGGCCTACCTGGCGCAGATGGTGGCTGCCGGCATGACGCACTGCGTGCTTGAAACGACTTCGCACGGGCTGGCACAGGGGCGCGTGATCGCTTGCGATTACGACCTGGCAGTTATCACCAACGTCACCCACGAACACCTCGACTATCACGGCAGCTACGAAAATTACCTCCAAACCAAGGGCAGGCTCTTCGAGATGCTCATGGAGACCCCACGCAAACGCATCGGCAACCTTCGGCTGGCTGTGCTCAACAAGGACGATCGTTCTTACGATACACTCAAGCGGCTGTCACCCCCCGAATTCCTCACCTACAGCCGAATCAACGAAGCGCATTTTTGGGCGGATGAAATCAGCAGCACCACCAGCGACCTGAGCTTCACGTTGCACACGGAAACCTTACAGGTACCGGTGCAAATCCCCATCGCCGGCATTTACAACGTCTCCAACGTTCTTGCTGCGCTTGCCGCGGTCACTTCGCTGGGTGTTCAGCTTGAGCAAGCAGTAAAAGATCTTGAAAGTTTTGAGGGCATCCCCGGGCGCATGCAGCGCATTGATCTTGGGCAGGATTTCACTGCGATAGTAGACTTTGCCCACACTCCAAATGGACTCGAAAACGCCCTGGTTACCGCCCGCGCCATGACAGATGGTCGGGTGATTGCGGTCTACGGTTCGGCCGGCCTGCGCGACCGCGAAAAGCGTCGCATGATGCCGGCTGTCTCAATCCAGCTCGCCGATATCAGCATCCTGACGGCTGAAGACCCGCGCACGGAGCCGCTTGACGGCATCCTGGAAGAAATGGCACAGTCGGCAATTGAAGCTGGCGGCGTGGAAGGCGAGAATTTTTATCGTGTGCCGGATCGGGGCGACGCGCTGCGCAAAGCCATCAGCCTGGCCCAGCCTGGCGATCTGGTGATCTCCTGCGGCAAGGGGCACGAGCAATCCATGTGTTTTGGCACTGAGGAATACCATTGGGACGACCGCACCGCTCTGCAAGCCGCGCTCGCAGAACACCTTGGCATTGAGGACGCGCAAATGCCCTGGCTGCCGACCAGTTCTAACCCAAAATCTGTTTGATCGCTTGAATTATTTCGGTTTGCGGGTGCGCAGGAACATTTCCCCCAGCGATCCACCATTGAAACCGCCAAAGACTGCCATCAAGCTGACCAGCGCTGAGAGCAAGCCGCTCTTCCAGGTCATCAACCCGATCACGACCATGCCAACCAGCCCGCCATAGACCCCGTAGGCCAAACCGCGTTTGTCTTTGGCGATCAAGGCAACAAAGAAACCGACCGTCAGCGAACCGAGGAAAATGCCCAGCATCAGGGTCGTATCCAGACCGGTCACCAAATCGCCATAGCGCGCCACCAGGCTGTCCACCAGGCTGAAGAAAAGCAGCGCCATGGCAACATTGCCGACCATTGCCAGCAAAAGATAGGCGATTTTCGTCCCACGCAGGTCAAGCACTTTGCTCAGTTTCATACGCTAATTCTATCAGGAACTAAATGGATGACAGGCATTAACCGGTCATTCATTCTGATTTCGAGTGTGACGATTTTTTAAGGCAAAATCGCATAATAAACAGCATTGCCAAACGCGAGAAACACCTGCCGATTCGCGGCTATCGCGAAGGCTGTCGCCCTGTCGGTTGGCAGACTACCATCACTCAGTCCCGAACGCAGCACCTGGTTCAAATTCAAACGCAGGCTGAATTGATAAAGCTCAGCCGTTTCGGGTTCCAGGAAGTAAATCGAAGGATCCGGAGGAGGAGAATATGCCAATTGATTGAAGGTCAAACGCGCAAAATCGATGCCCGCGTCTCCGCCTAGTACATCCTGGTAGGGATAGGGATCATCGCAAGTCACCAAACCGCTGATTTGAGAAGCCAGGCAGTGCGAACTGTGCCCGTCAGCATGCAGCAGGAAGAGTTCATCGCCGCTCACAGCCAGATCGACTGCCTCTTGGAGCTTTACTGGCAGGTCGTCAAAGTAAGAAACCGGTATTTGGTCAAAATTTGAACTAAATCCACGGTAGATCCAGATGGCGTTCGCGCCAGAGTCCAGCACAAGCAACCTCCCAGAGTCAAAAGCAATGCTCTTCAGCTCCTGCCATCCGCCATCGGGAAGCAGTAAACTGGCTGCTGTTGGGCTTGAGCCGACCGCACAATACAAGATATTGCCAGCCGCGTCAATTGCCAAAATCGGCGCTTTGGCAGGGTTGTTGATTGGAATTGCCAGCATGTCCATCAATTTTCCAACTTCCACTCCGCCATAACTGCCCGGTCCGCATTGAAAGACTTCATCCAGGGAATAACCTTGCGATTGGAGCGTCAAGTGGCGGATTTCACCACTGTTTTTGTCCAGCAGGTAGAGATCGCGGTTTAGGGAAATGATGTTGCTGACGCTCATATCAGGGAATAAACCAGGCGCAAACGCTGGCTTGTAAATCAGCCTCTTTGCTCCATCGAGTTCATCCAGAGCCAACCTCGCCCTGAGATATAGCGCATTTACCTCGTCCGATTTTTGATATGCCGCGGCTTTGTCCAGCCATTCGACGGTCCGATCCCAGGCTTCCCGCTTCAGGTCATTTGTCTGCATCAGCACTGCATTGTTCGCTGAAGCTTCAGCCTGTGCCAGGAAGTAGTTATATTCGTTGCCCTGCCCGCGCGAAAAATAGATGAAGGTGCTCAGCCCCACCAGCAGCAAAGGCACCAGGATGGCTATCAGCCATTTGCTCAGGGCAGAGAGTTCGGTTACAGGCCTGCCTTCTTCCCGCTTTTTATCTTCGCTTTTCTGGATGATCGCCTCAGTTTTTTCTTCGACCCCTTTCAAAAAGCTGGCCCCTTTGGCAACCGTTTGTAAGGCATCAGTCTTAAACTGATCCACGTCAAATATTGGTGCGCTTGGTTCCTCTTCCGCTGCCGCTGGCTGCACCGCGGGCTCTTCCGGGGTGAACATTAGTTCCGGCTTTGGTTCTGCCTGGGGAGCCGCAGCATCTTCTGGCTTTTGTTCTGGTTGAGGAACTGAGGCTTCTTCTGGCTGAGGTTCCGGCTCAGTTTCAGGCTCAGCTGAAAGGCGTGACATCGGCACATTTCTAAAAAGGTCGTCAGCCAGGGAGCCGTTTTCGTCCTCAATCTCTGGGGTTTCCAACTCTTCTTCCGGCCAATCAAGTTCCTCTTCCTCAGCCACCTCTGGCTCAACGGGTTCCTCTTCAGTTTCCTCAATCTCTTCGATTTCTTGTGTTTCTAAAACCTGCCGGGCTTCCAGGCGCGCTTTAAGGCTCAAGCCATCGCCATAAATCAGCCTGATGACGTCCGTCGTACCCAAGAGCGGCACACACTCACCCAGGCTGGGAAGATCGGCTTTAAGTTTGTCAGATGCCAGCAAATCCGCCGGGATATCCTGAGCCAACAGCAGAAAATCCCCATCCGTCACCGCAGCCTGGAAAAATCGCGGGTGAACCACTGAGCTAAATCCAATTCCCCTTGGGTCAAGGTCTGCATCAAAGAAATGCTCCACCCCGTCCCTCCTGACCAGGAGCGCTTCGGCTTTGCCGTTAATCCCAACAAATAATGTCTCATGGTGGATAACTCCCACCAGCAAAGAAGCTGTCTGCCAGCTGTCTCTATCCTGCAGTTGACTATTGCCGGAAAGAAAGGCCTTATTCAAGCCATCAGCCAGGCTGCGCATGGCATTCGTGACCGAACCACCCGTTTTGAAGAAGGCTGCCCCGAGTTTGCTCAGGGTCTGATCCAGCACCTCATCGCTCAGGCTGACCGCTTCAGACGGCCAAATCTTGATGATCAGGCTGTCTTCTTCGCGCCCGCGTGCGGCACCTTTCCCAGAAGAAGCCGTATACAACAGCCGCTTCTGGTGATTCTCAAAAGAGTAAGTGGTCAGGTCAAATTTCATAGCACACCTTTACAATCAACGTTGATATTGCGTAAACCTTATAGTACACAATTCGTGCCAGAGGGTATAATCGGTTTCATGCAATTTTCCCTGATCACCGATCCTGCCGAATGGCACAGCCTCGAGCTTGAATGGCAAGCTCTCGCTGCCCGGACGCACCGTCCGCTGCCATTCCTGGAGTTTTGGTATCAGAAAACCTGGTGGCAAACGCTCGGCGGGGGAGAATGGCCAACTGAAACAAGTCAGCTCCAGCTCATCATTGCCCGCCAGGATGGACTCTTGCTTGGAGCGGCACCGCTGTTTACCTCTGAAAAGGTGGATAACCCAACAACCTTACGCTTTATCGGGCAGATCGAAGTCTCGGACTATCTCGATTTTCTCTGTCCGCTTTCAGAGCTCAAAGCCTTTATTACTGGCTTGCTCGATTTCATCCAAACTGCACCAGGCTTAGTTTCGCGCGCTCTCGACCTGGCAAATTTCCAGGACGACTCGCCAAGCCTGTCCATTCTGCGTGAACTTTGCGAGCAAAAAGGGATTCAATACGAAAGCGAGATTTTGCAGCCCTCGCCTTTTATCCCCATGAAATCAGAGTGGGAAGAATATCTTGCTTCCATCTCCAAAAAACAGCGTCACGAGATCCGACGCAAGCTGCGCAACGCTGACGCCCACCACGAGACGGATTGGTACATCGTCACAGCCGAACATGATCTGCAGGAAGAAATGCAGGCTTTCCTCAACATGATGCGCACTGACCCCAGCAAAGTAGCATTTCTGACTCCAGAAATGGAAATTTTCCTCTCACAGGCCGCCGCCAGGGCTTTGGAGGTAGGGCAATTGCATCTTACTTTTCTTATCCTCGATGGACAAAAGGCGGCTGGCTATCTTTCTTTCCTGGCTGGCAGCAAACTCTGGGTTTATAACTCTGGCTGGAATCCAGACTTTAGCTGCTGTTCACCTGGATGGGTCCTGCTGGCAAAAGTCATCAATTGGGCGATTGAGCAGGGGCTGACCGAGGTCGACATGATGCGCGGCGATGAGGAATATAAGTATCGAATTGGCGGAATCGATCGCCATGTGATCTCGTTTAAAACCCAACTGCTATAAGCACCAAATTCCCATAAAAAATATCTAACGCAATATTAACGACGCAGGGGTATCCTTTTCTTGACGAGGATAATCCTCGCATGGTAACATTAACCAAACCTGCTTTAGCACTCTCCTTACGAGAGTGCTAATTATGAAAAAACAACATGACTGATCTGACTTCGCGACAAAAAATTATCCTTTCCCTGATCGTGCACGAGCATACCCGCACGGCACAGCCTGTCGCGTCCAAGACTCTTATCGAAGACTACGGTCTGCATATCAGCTCTGCCACGGTGCGCAACGAGATGAACACGCTCGCTGAGCTCGGCTTCATCCGGCAACCCCACACTTCGGCTGGGCGTGTGCCCACCGAAGAAGGCTACCGCTTTTTTGTCAGCAAACTGGTGCAGCAAACGGCGCTTCCAAGCGCCACCCGCAACACGATTACCCACCAGTTTTACCAGTCGCGGCGTGGTTTGGACCACTGGCTGCCCCTGGCAGCCTCGGTTCTGGCAAACCAAAGCCAGGCGGTTTCGCTGGTCACTGCCCCACACTCCGAAAAAATTGCTTTCAAACACATTGAACTGATCTCCACCCGCGGTTCGCAGGTGCTGATGGTGTTGGTGCTGGTTGGCGGCGAAATCCGTCAGCAGCTTCTGGCTCTCGATGAGGTTTACAGCCAGGAGTCGCTTTCACAGACCGCAAACCAATTCAATCTAAACTTTGAAAACAAATCGCTTCGCCAGATCGAAGCTCTCGAACCCAGTACCGAGCCCCTCGTTCTGCAAATACTGGCTGCAATTCTTGACCAAATGCACCTTACCGAAGAGCTCGTCACAGGCGAACTTTTCCTGGATGGGCTTTCGAATGTGCTTTCAACGCCCGAGTTTGCCGCAAGCAACCAGGAACGCTCACCGCTGCGCCTCTTGGAAGAACGCCCCATGCTGAATGATTTGCTATCCCGCACAGTGCTGACGGAAGACATCGGCGGTGTGCAGGTGTTGATCGGCGGTGAAGGTACCTGGCAGGAACTGAGAGATTGCTCAGTCATCCTGACCCGCTACGGCATCCAGGACCAGCTTTCCGGCATGCTGGGCATCCTTGGTCCGATGCGAATGCCCTACGGGCAGGCTATCAGCGCGGTTCGTTTTGTGGGGGATTTGCTCTCGGACCTGGTTACCGATACTCTGATTGAATAAGATACGCTATTATGAAAATTTTTACGAGGAAGAAAATGACTGAAGATACAGAGAACAAAAACGAAACACCCACACAAGAAGAAGCAGCCCCGGATTTGGCTTCACTGCAAGCTGAAAACGCAGACCTGCGCAAGCAAAGTGAAGACTACCTCGACAGCCTCCAGCGTGAGCGAGCCAGTTTTGCCAACTACAAACGCCGCGTTGATCTCGACAACGCCAGCTACGCCGAGCGTCTGCTCGCGGAACATGTCAAGTTCTTCCTGCCAGTTGCCGATGACCTTGAGCGTTCCCTGCAGCACCTGCCGGAAGACCCGGATTGTGCCACCTGGATCTCAGGGATTGAGCTCGTCCTGCAAAAACTGCTCAAAGCGCTTGAAACAAAAGCCGTTCGCCCCCTGGATCTGAAACCCGGCGACATGTTCGACCCCAACACGCAGGAAGCCGTCACGCACGAAGAAAACGACACTTATGCCGATGGACAAATCATTGAAGTCGTCCAGAACGGTTATCAAATCAAAGATCGCGTCATCCGACCCGCCCTGGTCAGAGTCGCAAAATAGGAGCTATCATGGGAAAAATTATTGGTATTGATCTCGGAACTACAAACTCAGTCGCAGCTGTCATGATGGGTGGTGAGCCTGTCGTCATTCCTTCTGCCGAAGGCGAACGCCTGGTGCCATCTGTGGTGGCTGTCAACAAAAACTCTGAGCGACTGGTGGGGCGTGTTGCCCGCAACCANNATCATCAACCCTGAAAACACGATCTTTTCGATCAAGCGTTTCATGGGACGCAAGGCTGACGACCCTGAAGTCCAGCGCGCGAAAGCCCATGTGCCCTATAAGACCAACAAGGCGCCTAATGGCGATCTGCGCGTGGGCATGGGCGGCAAGGACTACACTCCCCCTGAAATTTCCGCCATGATCCTTGGTAAGATCAAACGCGATGCCGAAGCCTACCTTGGCGAGCCTGTCACCCAAGCGGTCATTACTGTGCCGGCCTATTTCAACGACGCCCAGCGCAACGCCACCAAAGATGCTGGCAAAATCGCCGGTCTCGAAGTGCTGCGCATCATCAACGAACCCACCGCTTCTTCCCTGGCTTACGGGCTCGACAAAAAAGGAAAGAACGAAACCATCGCCGTATATGATCTTGGCGGCGGTACCTTTGATATTTCCATCCTCGAAGTTGGAGAAGGCGTCTTCCAGGTGAAATCCACCTCTGGCGATACCTTCCTTGGCGGTGATGATTTTGATCAGCGCATTATCGACTGGCTCGCGGACGAATTCAAACGTGAAAACGGCATCAACCTGCGCGAGGACCGCCAGGCCCTGCAGCGTCTCAAGGAAGCTGCTGAGCGCGCGAAAATCGAGCTCTCCACCACCATGCAGGCGGAAATCAACCTGCCCTACATCACGGCCGACGCTTCCGGACCCAAACACCTTGTCACCACGCTCACACGCTCAAAACTTGAGCAGCTGACAGGCGAACTCGTCCAGCGTTCGATGAAGCCTGTGCAGCAGGCTCTGACTGACGCCAACCTCAAACCAGCCGACATCGACGAAGTGGTCATGGTCGGCGGTATGACCCGCATGCCCGCCGTCCAGGAAGCAGTGCGCAAATTCTTCGATAAAGACCCGCACAAAGGCGTCAACCCTGACGAAGTCGTGGCAATCGGAGCTGCTATCCAGGCTGGTGTGCTTGGCGGCGAAGTGAAGGACGTTCTTCTGCTTGACGTCACGCCCCTTTCTCTCTCGATTGAGACCCTGGGCGGGATCGCTACACCACTGATCAAACGCAACACCACCATCCCCACGCGCGAAAGCCAGGTCTTTTCGACCGCTTCCGACAGCCAGACCCAGGTGGAGATCCATGTGCTGCAGGGTGAACGCCCGATGGCTGCGGATAACAAGTCGCTCGGAAAATTCACCCTCGACGGCATTCCCCCTGCCCCGCGCGGCGTTCCGCAAATTGAAGTTACCTTTGATATTAACGCCAACGGCATTCTGGAAGTCACCGCTAAAGATAAAGCCACCGGCCGGCAACAGAATATCACCATCACGGCCTCATCCGGCTTGAGCGAGACGGAAGTTGAACAGATGCGCCAGGACGCAGAAATGCATGCGGAAGAAGATCGCAAACACCGTGAGTTGATCGAAGCCCGCAACACTGCCGACAATGCCATTTACAGCGCAGAAAAAACCCTGTCTGATCTCGGCGAAAAAGTGCCTGCTGACTTGAAATCTCGGGTTGAAGATGCGGTCGCAAAGGTTCGTTCCGTGCGCGACCTGGAAGAACCCAATACTATCAACAGCTCCGTGGAAGAGCTTATGAAAGTTCTGCAGGAAGTTGGGCAGGCTGCCTACAGCCAGACTCAATCCGAAGCACCTGATCAAACCCAGACCGATCAGGGACAAGCTCCTGAAGAAGAAGACGGTGATGTGGTTGACGGTGAATTTCATCACGCAGATTAGTTAAAACAGTATAAAATACATCCCTGGCAGGAAAACCTGCCAGGGATTTGGTCTAAATAAATAATGACAGATAAACGAGATTATTACGAAGTTTTGGGTGTTGCCCGCTCCGCCAGCGCGGATGACGTCAAGAATGCCTTCCGCAATTTGGCACGCAAGTTTCACCCTGACGTTAATAAGGCTGACGACGCCGAAGAGAAGTTTAAGGAAATAAATGAGGCTTACGGCATTCTGAGCGACCCCGAAAAACGCGCGGCTTACGATCGCTATGGCTTCCAGGGCGTGAATACCAACGGCATGCCCGATTATTCCACCATGGATCTTTCAGATTTATTTGATCTATTCGGTCTGGGTGGTTTGGGCGGCTTCGGCGGCTTTGGCGGATCTTCCCGCCGCAGCCGAAACGCGCCCCGCCGTGGTGCCGACCTCAGCACACGCCTAAAGCTAACCTTTGAAGAGGCAGTTTTTGGCACTGAAAAAGAAATCGATATCACCCGCAACGAAAAATGCTCTGTTTGCTCTGGCTCTGGCGCCGAACCGGGCTCCAGACCCGTTACTTGCCAGACCTGCAAGGGCGCTGGTGAGGTTCGCCAGGTGCAGCAGACCTTCCTGGGACAGATGGTCCAGGTTGTCACCTGCCCGACCTGCGGTGGACGCGGAGAAATAATTGAAAAACCCTGCCCCAACTGCCGTGGGACTGGATTGGAACGTAAAACCACCCGGAAAAAGGTAAATATTCCTGCCGGTATTGATAACGGCAACCAGGTCCGTATGTTCGGCGAAGGTCAGCCGGGTGCCAACGGCGGTCCAAACGGTAATTTTTACATCGAGATCGATGTTGCCCCGCATAAATTTTTCCGGCGGAGTGGTTTTGACATTTTGCTCGATATCGACATCAATATGGCTCAGGCAGCCCTGGGTGATGAAATCACCATCCCTACTCTTGACGGCGACGTAAAACTGCGCATCCCGCCGGGCACTCAGCCCGGGCGAGTCTTCCGCCTCAAGGAAAAAGGCGTTCCCATCCTCCAGAGAACCGAACGCGGAAATCAGATGGTGACTGTCAACGTCCAAATCCCGACCGCACTGACTGATGAACAGGAAGAGATTCTCCAGACCCTGGGCAAAACCATGGGCACGGATGTCAAGATCCAGGAGCGCAGTTTCTTCGAAAAATTAAAGGATGCCTTCAGTGGATAAACCTCTTGCCTGGCTCGAAGCCTCAATTGTTTGTAGTGGAGAATTAGCCGAAGCTGTTGCCGAAGTGTTCTCACGATATTCTCCCAACGGGGTTGTGATCAACAGTGTTACTCAGTACGACTCCCTTGGTCACGAAGAAATTCCTACGGGTGACATGCAAGTCATTGCCTATTTCCCTCAAGACGAACAATCTGAGTCCATCCGCCGCCAGCTTGAGGAATCAATCTGGCACATGTCCCAGATTGCCCCGCTAGACTCCATTGAATATAAGATCGTTCTCGACCAAAATTGGATGGAAGCCTGGAAAACGAACTACAAACCCCTCAAGATCGGCCGCAACCTGATCGTTTTACCAGCCTGGGTGGGCCCTGAATTGGCTGAAGGGCGCATGTCGATCATCATCTCGCCCGACATGGCTTTTGGCACCGGCACACACCCCTCCACCCAGCTTTGCATGCTCGCGCTTGAGAAATATGGCGTCAAAGAACTGGATGTGATCGATATTGGCACTGGCAGCGGCATTTTATCTATCGAAGCCGCCAAACTTGGCGCCAATTGCGTCCTTGGAGTGGATAACGACCGGGATTCCATCCCCTCTGCTGTCAATAATGCCGGCCTGAACGACGTCGCTGACAGAATAATCTTCGAAGTCGGAACGCATACCGACGTTCTCAATCGCAAGGATGAGCTCAATCAAGCTCCCCGCGTCATCGCTAATATTCTTTCACCAATTTTGGCAAAGATGCTTTCTACTGGTCTGGCGGATTTGGTTTCCCCTGGCGGACTGCTCATTCTGGGCGGCGTGCTCGACCACCAGGCGCAGGAACTGGCGGACCTGGCTCGCAGCCTCGGGATGACCCTGCGCGAAACCCTCCACCAGGATGATTGGGTCGTCCTCATCCTTCACAAACCCGCCCGATAAACCACCCCCTGCTTCGCGTGCCCAATTATTTGTAGGGCGAGATTGAGGGCACCTTGGAAGATGTGATGGGCGAATGTATCGTGGCTTCAATCCGCCGCTGACGGTGAGCGGAGTAGCAAGATTTCCATATTTCAAATAATCGATGGATTGACGGCGGATTGGAAGCACACCAAGATCACGGCTGGCAAGGTTTGCAGTTCTTCCAATCTCGCCCTACGCGCAATTTATCTTCCCCTACAGGCATAAAAGCAGAGTCGTACGGAGGGGGTTTACTCCCTCCGCAATATTTAGGTTTCGGATTCACGCGGCGGCTGGACTAAAGCCCAGCCCTACGACCCAGCCCCACATACCCAAGACGGGTGCAAGCGCTTCGGTCGAGATGACAGGGAATCCGTCACTGCGAGCCCCGGTTCGGTTGAAAAAGCTGACTCGAGTGTGAGGAAGGGGCGTGGCAGTCTGCAGTTTTGTCTTGGAGATGGTCATGACCCTGATCAAAAAGACAAGAGCAGATCGCCATACCCTGCTTCGCGGGCACAGGCTACTTCGCTCGGGATGACTGTGTTGATTGTGCAGGCGTTCTCGCCGAGTACGTGGGATGACCGAAAGTCTCCAACCATTGAAATTCAAAATGCAGATCGCCATATCCTGCTTCGCGTGCCCAATTATTTGTAGGGCGAGCTTGAGGGCACCGTGAAAGATTTGATGGGCGAACGTATCGTGCCCTCAATCCGCCGCTGATGGTAATGTCGGTGCAAGGTTTCCATATTCCAAATGAGCGATGGTTTGATGGCGGATTGGAAGCACACCAAGATCCCTGCTTGATGATGTATACAGTGCTTCCAATCTCGCCCTACAGGGACAATGTCTCGCCCTACAGGCGCTTCGGTCGAGATGACGGGGTTGATGGCAGAGCGCTATACCCCGCTTTGCAGGGACACGAGCCCAGCCGTACGATTACTCCTCAATCACACTTTTCGTTTCGTACAGTTTCCCCCGGATGCACACCGGCCATCAGAAGCCCGATGACTTCCTTTGTAGCAGTTTCCCTTGGCAAAATATCCATGATCTTGCCTTCATAGATCACCGCAATTCGGTCAGCCAGCGCCAAAATCTCATCCAGATCTTCCGAGATCAGCAAAATCGCCGTGCCCTTTTTGCGTTCCATCAGCAACTGCTCGTGCACATACTCGCTCGCGCCAATATCCAGACCCCTGGTGGGTTGCGCAGCCACAATCGCGCGAGGCTGGCGCGAGAGCTCCCGCGCCAGCAAAACCTTCTGGATATTCCCGCCCGATAGACTCTTCGCCAGCGTCTTCCTCGAAGGCGTCTTGACGCGATATTGCTCGATCAAGCGATCGGCATGTTCGTTGATGTAGGCAGTCTGCAGGAAGCCATGCTTCGAAAAAGGCATTTTGTGATGTTCACGCAACACCAGGTTTTCGGAAATGTTGAAGTTGCGGATCATGCCGTCTTTCATGCGCTCTTCAGGGATGTATGAAAGGCCTTTTTCAGTAATTTCTGAGGGCTTCTTGCCGGTCACATCCTGTCCCTCAAGGATAATCCTTCCGCTTGTGATCGGTCTTATGCCGGTCATCGCCTCTGCCAGTTCAAGCTGCCCGTTGCCGGAGACACCTGCCAGCCCGACGATCTCGCCGGATTGCACTGCCAGGTTGACGCCGCGCAGTCCTTCCACACCCCGGTCACTTCCACAACTGACGTCCTCGAGCTCAAAACGCACCTCCCCAAGCCGGGGTTTTTCCGTGCTTTTAATGAACTCTATTTCGCGACCCACCATCCAATTTGCCAGGGTATTTTGAGTCACATCGCAAGTCTGGCGCGTGCCCACGTTGCGCCCATCACGCAGGACGGTAACACGTTCGCTGATTTCAATGACCTCGTGCAACTTGTGCGAAATGAACACCAGCCCATAGCCGTCGCTCTGCATCTGCCTCATGATCGCAAACAATTCATCTACTTCCTGAGGTGTCAATACTGCTGTCGGCTCGTCCAGCAGCAAAATCGCCGCGCCGCGATAGAGTGCCTTGATAATTTCCACACGCTGCTGCTGACCAACGCTCAGCTGCCAGATATACGCGTTTGGATCGATGCTCAGGTTATATTTCTTTTCCAGGGTAATGACCCGCTCAGAAACGCGATCCAGATCCGTTAATGGTTTTCGGCTCGATGGCAAGCCCAGGGCTACGTTTTCAGCCACTGTGAGCGTAGGCACCAGCATGAAATGCTGGTGAATCATTCCAATGCCCTGTTGGATCGCGGCTGTTGGCGAATTAATTTTTACCGCTTCGCCATTTACCAGGATCTCACCCTCGTCCGGGTGATACATCCCGTAAAGAATCTTCATTAAAGTACTTTTTCCAGCACCATTTTCCCCCAAAAGCGCATGCACCTCTCCAGCCCGCAAATTAAAGTTGACATTATCATTCGCCAAAACTCCGGGGAATCGTTTGGTAATCCCGCGCATCTCCAGAGTTTCGAAAGCAACTTTTTCGTTGATAACCGGGCTATTCTTTTGCATACCAGTTCCTTTTCGGGTCAGGCATTGCTGCCTGACCCGTTCTTGATAGTCTTAATTAAGGGAGAGGGATGACAATGCTGCCATCATTGATGCCAGCGATGACTTCCTCAACTTTGGCTTTAATTTCATCGCTAAGTTCAACCCCGGGATTGAGCTTAATTACCTGGCCACCATTCTGCAGGGTTGCAGAGAAGGTATGCCCACCCATTGTCCCTGCGGCGCGCAAAGCAACGATCTCACGCAAGATGCCTTCCCAGTGGTACACCTGGCTGGCAACGACAGTATTTGGAGCAAATCCATTCTGATCTGCCTGAGTTCCGAACCAATACAAGCCGGCCTCTTCAGCCTTGCCAATAGCGCCAACCACCATTTGGGCTGAGCCAGTCAAAACGTCTGCACCAGCCGCGATATGGGTGGTTGCAGCTTCTGCTGCAAGTGCCACATCCGAGAAACTTCCGATGTAGGTCACGCGCACATCGATGCTTGGGTCAACAGACTTTGCGCCTGCGAAGAATCCATCCACATACAATTTAGCATCACCGGTCTCGATCGGGCCAACAACTCCAATAATCTTCGACTCGGTCAGCATGCCGGCTATGACACCATTCACATAGCCACCCTGATCCGAAGCGGCTTCATAGGCGTGCACATTTGGCAGCCCAAAGGTGTCCACGGTGGTGCCCCAGGCGAACACGATGTCCGGGAAGTCTGGCGCAATTTCCTGCAGAGAGGAGCCGTACTGTGAGCCGTGGGCGATGACAATGTCGTAGCCTTTGGAGGCGTAGTCACGAATGGCAGCCGCGGCGTCATCAACAACAAACATGTTTTCGGTGAAAGCAAATTCCAGACCGTCACCCATCTCACCCTTTAATACCAAAAGGGCATCTGAAATACTCTGGGTGAATGCCAGGTCATTAACGCTGCTGGGGGAAACAACTGCAATACGCAGAGGCTCAGCGGTCTCTTCACCAGCGGCGGGGGGCTCTGCCACCGGAGTCTGTGCGCAGGCTCCCAGGAACATTGCCAAGACTAAAAGTATTGAAGTTAATGTAAAAACTTTTTTCATATTTCTCCTTCTTTTTGTTGTGGGAGTGGCTTTTGCGCCTTCCTCCCAAATTTTAACCTTCCCTCTCAAAAACCTTGGTCAAGGCGGACGGACCCCGGCCTTTTGAGAAAGAAAGGGTTAAGACTAAGATTGTCAAAATGTAGGGCATCATCACTGCCAACTCAGCAGGGATCGGGATGCCCAGCACCTGGATCCAAAGCTGTAGGGCGTTGATCATACTGAACAGCAAAGCCCCGCCCAGGATTCCAAATGGCTTCCAACTTCCAAAATAAACCAGCGCAACGGCAATAAAGCCCTGACCGGCTGTCATATTCTGCTGGAAGACATTTAGCAGTGCAACCGAAAGCGACGCGCCGGCAATTCCCGAAAACACGCCGCCCATGATAACGGTTAGATATCGAATGCCTGCCACGCTCACACCCAGCGAGTCCGCTGCTTCCGGGTTCTCCCCTACGGCACGGATCTTCAAGCCGAGCGTGGTCTTGTTCAACACGAACCAGGCGACTGGAACGAGCAAAAACGCCAGGTAAACAAGCGCGTTGTGGTTGAAAAAGATATCGCCTATCACCGGGATCTTGCCAAGCAGCGGGACCGAAATCTTCTGAAAACCCTTCACGCCCTCCACTGTTCCAACCAGTTTTTGGAATAATAAATTGCTCATTCCCATGCCAAAGAGGTAAAAACCGATACCGCTGATGCCCTGAGTGGCATGCAAATTGACGGTTACAAATGCCATTGCCAGCCCCATCAAAGCCCCCACCGCCATGGCTGCCAATACGCCAAGCCATACATTGTTTGTTTTCAGCGTGACATAAAACCCGATAAATGAACCGAGCAGCATCTGCCCTTCCACTCCAAGATTCAAGACGCCGCTGCGCTGCCCAAACATCTCGCCGATCGAGGCGAACAGATAGGGAGTTGCCAGGCGAATGCCCGATGAAACGATACCAATAATGACTGTGGCACTGAGCAGATCTGAAATCATGCCTCACCTGCTTCCTGCTGCATCTCAGCGTCCTCTGGCGTTGCCTGCTCAGCCCCGGACTGACTCAGCCTCCGTTTTTGACTGCGCTTGCGGAAGAACTCGCTGCTCACCACAAACACCACCACCAAGCCATTCAGCGCGGTAATCAGCGCCGATGGCACCTGCACCACGCGCTGCATGGCATTCGCCCCCACCAAAAGCCCGCCAAACAAGACCGACGCTGGAATGGTGATCAGTGGGTGTAACTGCCCAAACAAAGCAGCCACAATTCCGTTAAACCCGGCGTTGCCAGTAAAACCGGTAGCTGATCCATCCGTGATCATGCGGTAATTCACACCATAGACCTGCATCATACCTGCCAGCCCGGCAAAAGCGCCGCTGAGTAAGAGTGCCACCACGATGTGCTTTTTGACATCAATGCCGCCATACTTCGAAGCTGGCTGGCTTTGCCCTACTGCCCTGATGCGATAGCCCAGGGTAGTGCGCCACAACAAGAAGTAGACCGCTACTGCCAGCAGGATTGCTATCAGAAGCCCCAGATGCAATCGCGTCGGCGAGAGCCGCGGCAGGCGATAGCTTTCAAGCAGCCGTGCTGTCTGCGGGATTTGTGACGATGCTTCCCTTTGCACCGGGTCAATCATCGGTCCGCGCATCAGAAAATTCATGATCTGCACCGCGATGGCGTTCATCATTACCGTGCTCAGGATTTCATTTACGTTGAAATATGCTTTCAGAATACCAGGAATGCCGCCCCAGATCATTCCACCCAAAATCCCCATCAACATGGCAATTATGATTGCCAGCCACCCGGGCAATTCGGTAAAAGTCAGACCAAACCAGGTGGAGAGGATTGCCCCGATGATCATCTGCCCTTCCCCGCCGATGTTCGTGACACTCCCGCGGTAGGCAATACAAGTTCCCAAGCCCACCAGCAATAATGGGATGGATTTGACCAAAGTCTCAGCAAAAGCGTTGAAGCTGCCAAAAGCCCCTTGAGCTAAGGCGCCATAAGCCGTCAGGGGATTAGCACCCAACAGCAATAAGAAAATTGCGCCCACCAGCAAAGCTGCCAGCGTGGCAAAAATTGGCATCATTTGATCAAAAATAGATCCTGCTCGGTCTTTCAAACGCAAATCCGCGGTTGCTTGTTTTGGCGGCATAGTCAAAACTCCAGATCGGTTCGAGTGCTCAGGAAATTGCCCTTTTAGCCTGAGGGTTTTCCCTGGCGAGGTACGGATAAGAATTATTGATGGATTTTACCAGTAAAGTGGAAAAAGCACAGTAGAAAACGAAATCCAAGGATTATTGTGCCTCGCAGCGCGGGTCTTTTGAGCAGTGGAGCCCTTAACTTTGATGCATTTTTTTACCAATCAAATTATTGATTACCCGTAAAAAAGGCTTGCTCACGATGGTCAGTTTTGAAACCAAGACAATCCAGCTAAGCCGCCCAACACAATTTTTTTGTCATCACAGCTTGATTAATGGATGTATAATTTATTTCCTGATAACCTGGTGTACGCCATCAGGTTAAGCAGTTTCTGCCCTGCCAGTAGCAATTTGTTATAGAATTTATTACCTTTGTTATTAATGAGTTGTTTAAGAAAGGCTAATGGTTATCGATGTCTTCAACTAATCCTGCTGTAAACCCAAATTCCATTAAGAACAATGCCTCTTCAATTTTGCACAATCGATGGTTTTTCTTAGGGGTTGCCGTCCTCATCGGCAGCATTGTGCTGATGCTTACCCTTGACATGCAGCTATATGCTGTATCAATGGGGACAGGCTTAGCCGGTATCGCGCTGGCGGCGTACTTCATCTTGCGCATCACACTTCGACCAGTTAAATCGGCAAGCATGGCTGCCGCGGCAAAGGACATTCGCGATGGAGCGCGCACCTATCTCAGACGGCAGATTAAGACGATCTTGCTGGTCACGCCTTTCTTCGCTGCGTTATTGTATTGGATCCTGGACTGGAAAGCAGCAGTGACCGCCGTTTGTGGAGTTCTAACTTCCCTATTGGCATCTTACATCGGTATGAGTGTGAGTGTGCGGACCAACCTGCAAACCGCGGACATTGCCAATGAGGGTAAGGGCAGCCCCTTCCGCACCGCTTTGTTTGGCGGATCCGTGATGGGTTTTTGCATCACAGGCTTAAGCCTGATCGTGCTTTCGGTATTATTCAGCATTTTCAAAGATCCTGATTCTCTGATCGGTTTTGCCTTTGGGGGCGGTCTGGCAGCCTTATTTGCCCAAATTGGCGGTGGGATTTTCACGAAATCTGCGGATATCGGCGCGGACCTGGTGGGTAAGATTGAGGAAGATATACCCGAAGATGATCCCCGCAATGCTGCAGTTATCGCAGACCTGGTTGGCGACAATGTGGGCGACTGCGCGGGACGAGGCGCGGACCTGTTCCAGACTTTCAGTGACGACCTGGTCACGGGATCCATCGTAGCACTTGCATTGGCGTCGGTTTATGGGCAGAGAGGTCTGTTCTTCCCCTTCCTGATTCAGAGTGTGGGCATTGTCGCATCTGCCATTGGCATTATGGCCAGCCGGGAATGGAAACCGGGAATGTCTCCTTCAACCCAATTCAACATCGGCTTGTTTGTGAGTTCAGTACTGAGTATCCTCGGAGCGATAATTATGTCGCTTTTGTTACTGGACGACTGGATCGTCGCGATAGCAGCCACGCTGGGCGTACTAATCACCACAATTGCCTCCTTGAGCACACGTTATTACGCAGGTATGGAAGGCAAACCAGTCAAGAATATTGCCAAAGCATCCAAGCGCGGTGCTGCCTTAAACCTGATCACGGGCCTTTCTTATGGCTTGCAGAGCCCCGTGCTTCCTCTGATTTTCCTGATGGCGGTGGTAATCGGCGTTTATACCCTTTCCGGCAATAATCTTATGGCATTGGTGGGAGTCAATATCGGAACGGATCTGCTGATCACCTTCATTATGGCTGCTGATGCCTTTGGGCCAATCGTGGACAATGCCGCAGGCATAGCCGGAATGGCAGAGGCAGACAGGATAGTTGTCCACAAGCTTTCGAGGCTCGATTCAGTCGGCAACACCATGAAAGCCATCACCAAAGCTTACGCTATGATCTCTGGTACCATTACAGCCTTTGTGATCTTCCTGACATTCTACAAACTCGCAGGCATCGACGCTATCGACGTCACCACTCCCTTTAACCTCAGCTTCCTCTTCATTGGCGCCTGTATTCCATTTCTCATATCGTCGCTGGTCATTGGTTCAACCGCCAGAACTGCTGAAAAGATGGTAGACGAGGTGCGCGACCAATTCAGAAAAAACCCGGAAATTCTCAAGGGCAAAGCCAAACCGGACTATTCTCACTGTATCGACATTGCCACGCGCAACGCCCTTAGGGAGATGATCCTGCCCAGCGCGATCAGCGTTTTGGTGCCGATCGCGATTGGCTTTGCCTTTGGCATGAATGCTCTGGGAGCGGTATTGGTGGGCTCGGTGGCTTGCTCTGCACTTCTGGGACCTTTCTTCAACAACACCGGCACCGCCTTTGACAATGCCAAGAAGACCATTGAAGACCTGGAAAATATGCGCGGCACCCCTGAGCACATCGCGGCTGTGATTGGCGATACCGTCGGAGATTCGCTCAAGGATGTAGCCGGACCTTCCACCCTGATCTTTATGAAACTGATCGGCATGGCATCCTTGCTGATTGTGCCGTTGATCAAGTAAATAAAGTGCTGCGGTGGGTAGGCTATAACTTGGTGTGCTTCTGCATTTGCTTCATGAAGCCATACTCTTCGAGCACGATGATTTACCCTACCTGCGCTTCTCCTGCTTTGCGTGAAATTTTTTCGTAGGGCGTGATTGAGGGCACCTTGATCGATTTAATCTACGAGCGTATCGTGCCCTCAATCCGCCGACAGCGGTGATCTGGCTTGCGATCCTTTTTTACATACCATCAATGGAGTCATGGCGGATTGGAAGCACACCAAGGTTTCCGCGTGATGTAGCGCACAGTGCTTCCAATCTCGCCCTACCGGCACTTCGTCTCGCCCCGCGAATGAAATCCAAAGCCAGATCGCCACGCTATTTTCGCGAAGACGAGGACTTCCGTCGTTGCTAGGAGCGAAGCGACGTGGCGATCAGCTCGATACTTTTATTTATAAACACGACGACCTACCCTACCTGCTGCCACTACACAAGCAAACAATAAAGCACCTGCTAAAAGAAATGCGAGGGGAAGTAACCGGTCACGTTGACCGCGTTGTTCTCGATAAAAAATGCATTTGAATCCAAATCCAGCATGCCACGCCGAGGACGGATCAGTTCATATTTTGACACTACCGTGTTGATAACCACAAAATCCGTATCCGTATACGCGCCCTTGCCGTCCCAATAAGTCGCCCCGCGCTGGAGGATTAGTCCTTGGCAGGGTAACCCGTAATGTCCTGGATTTCCTTATAAAGGGGTGCAAGGCGGTCATACATTTTCAAATACACCCGCTTGTAGAGATCGTCATAAAGCTTGTGGTTCTCAGTGTCTGGTTCAAAAGTGCGGCTGATGCGGGTCATCTCTGCCACCGCGCTTTCAAACGAAGGTTGCAACTTCAAACCCACAGCCAGATCCATCGCGGCTCCCAGCCCGCTGGCTTCGTAAACATGCGGGCGTCCAACTGGCATGCCGAAGATATCCGCGGTCAATTGCGCGGCAGCATCACTCTGCGAGCCTCCGCCGGCTACGCGCACCTCGGTAATCGGCACGCCGCTGCGCTTGCTGGTACGCTCCGCGCCTTCCCGCAAGGCATAAGCCAATCCTTCCAGGATCGCGCGATAGACGTGAGCACGCGTATGTACCCCGCCAAAGCCGATCATGGCTCCCTTGGCGTCTGGTCCAGGCGATTTCAAACCTGGCGCCCAGTAAGGTTGCAGTGTCAGCCCCATGGAGCCGGCAGGCACAGAGTTGACCAGATCGTCAAACAGTTCTTCGGGGACCACTCCCCTTTCTTTCGCCAATCGCTGCTCGTTGTGCCCAAATTCCCGCAAGAACCAGGAGACCATCCAGTAACCTCTGAATAGCTGGCTCTCCAGGGAATAGGAACCTGGTACAGCCGCTGGATAGGGCGGGATCAGGGGCACGATCTCGATGTAGCGTTGGTGAATGGTGTTGATGGTTGCGGCCGTCCCATAGGAAAGGCAGCAGATGTTTGACGCCAGGGTACCCGTGCCAAGTACTTCGCAGGCTTTGTCCGCAGCCGCCGAGATCAGCGGTAAGCCTGCTGGAATGCCCGTTTCGTCCGATGCCTGGCTGGTAACTTCACCCAGCAAACCTGCTGGAGGAACCAGGTCGATCAACATTTCGGGCTCCACCGGAACGGCTTTCCATTTCCAGTCAAATTTTCCAGCCCAATCGTGTTTTTTATAGTCAAAGGGCAAATGTGCCACCTGGCAACCAGTCGAGTCGACAAACTTACCAGTCATGCGGTGGGTTAGATAGCCGGAGAGCAGGACGATCTTCGCGGTTTGGCTCCAAATCTCTGGCTGGTGCGTGCGGATCCAGTTGGTTTTAGCTTCCGATTGCAGATAGCGGATGGTGTCCATCATGCCTGAAAGGGTAAAAAGCACCCCCCAGATGCCACTTACATCTGGCAAACCAGCAGTTCGGCGTTGATCTGACCAGTGAATCGCGGGTCGTAGTGGATTACCGCTCTCGTCAAGGTTGATCAGCACATTTCGCTGGGTCGTAATCGCCACTCCGGCGATCTGTTCCTTGTCTACGCCTGGCGTCGCCCAGAGCCGTTGGCATGCCTGGCAAAGACTTTCCCAAAAGAGCTTCGGCTCAAGCTCTGCCCATCCCGGTTTTGGTGAACTATAAGCCGGCAGCGGGATCTGCGCTTTGAAGAGCAGATTGCCCTGCAGGTCAAAAATCAAGGCACGGGTCGATTGCGTGCCAACATCAATAGCCAAGAGTTGTTCTTTTGCCATTTATGCCTCCAAGTCCTTGCCCCAGCGCTTTTCTTTCTGCGCCGGGCTCATATCCAATCCCAGTGTACCACCTGGGTTCATGATGTTGTTTGGGTCAAAGTGTTTCTTCAACAAGCGGATCACATCCATCTGTTCTGTACCAATCTGGTCTTCCAGCCATGGTGCGGTTGCCTTGCCAACGCCATGATGATGGCTGATGGAAGCTCCCGACCTTGCGATTGCCTCAAGTATCCCATACTGCAGATCAAGATATGCACGGATGGTGTCGATTTTAGCAATGAAGATAAAGTAAAGATTGGCGCCCTGGGGGTAGGAGTGAGAGATATGGGTCATGCAGATGGTGTTTGGCCTGGATTTGACAAAAGCTCTGACGTCCTGGTGCACCTTCGGCATCTGCGACCAGGTCACACCGCACTCCAATGTGTCGATCAAAACGCCATAGTCCTGCAGGTCCTCGCGCAGATATGGATCCGTGAAACGCCCTTTTTCCCAGGTTTTGGTCACGCCGGCGAAGCTGAGTTCAAAGGCCCCAAACTTTCTGAAAATCCGCCGCATTTTGCGGTTCATGTTGCGGCAGAAATCCTTTTCGCCATCCGTAAAACCAAGCATCAGACATTTTTGCATCGGTTGGAAACCAATTTTTTGCAGGATGGTGTCAGCAATGCTGCCTTCGATGTGATATTGCTTCATCATGATGTCAGTTTCTTCGGGGTCTGAGATGCGGAAAACGGAAGGGTAGCCAAATTCCCCCTGCATCACTTCCCGGCTGGCAGCCTGGGCGTCTTCCCAGTTGTGGAACATATAGCTGAAGCGCTTGCGGTTCTCCGGCTGCCAATGCCAGACGCGCAGAGTAACCTTCGACAGGATGCCAAAGCTGCCTTCCCCACCCATCATGATCTGGTCAAAATCCGGTCCGGTGGCCGCCCGGGGATGAGGGCAGGTCTTGAAAATTCCTCGTGGGGTCACATACTCCTGGTCGATCACCATGTCCTCGATCTTGCCGTAATAGGTTGAGTTTTGCCCTGCCCCGCGTGTGACCACCCACCCGCCCACGCTGGAATACTCAAAGGATTGCGGGAAGTGCCCAACCGTGTAATTTCGCTCGGCTCCCAGTTTTTCGACCGCGTTTTGCAGTAAATCTTCCAGCTGGGTTCCCCACATGCCGGCTTCGACTGTGACGGTCTGGTCAATTTCATTCAGGGTAACCAGCCGGTTCATGTGAACGGACATATCCACACAGATACCGCCCTTGGTGGCTTCGTATCCACGGGTGACGGTTGAGCCGCCGCCAAAAACGTAAATGGGAATGATGTGCTGATTGGCATAGGCAACGATGGCTTCAATTTCAGCCTGTGAACGCGGCGCAACCACGACCTCAGCGATGTTTTCGACGATTTTCCGCCTCAAGCGCAAGGCGTCGATCATGCCCTGCCCATAAGAGCGCTTGATCCTGGTGTAGGTATCCGTTTTCAGGTTCTCTTCCCCGCAAGTCTGCGCCAGAAACGCAAGATGCTCCGCAGCCAAAGAAATCGGAACGTCATCCGGAACCTGTTCAAGGCCAAAGTCACCGGGCTTTGAGAGAATTTCCTGGGTCAAGCCAAAGCGGTCCATGATCAACTTGGTCAGACCACTGTTCGGGTGTTTGTAAGCGGCGGGATCACCCCACTTGAAGATCGAACGCCAACTTCCTGCAGGAGCCGGGTCTTCATACCAGGCGGGGACAAATTTCTCTTTTTTTGCCATTATATCTCCTGTTTCACAAAACTTTCCGGGTTGGGGCTGTAAGCCTGGCGGTAAATCTCTTGGTAGCGGGTGATTTCACTTTGCCATTCCTCGTCTGTCCAGTGCATTTCATCACGGGTTAATTCTTTCACTTTTCCCAGAATTTGCACCCCCCCTTCAGGGAGTAACATTCCCAATCGGGTGCGGCGCAGCAATAAATCATCAAGATGTTCCACCATCCCAAACCGGGCGTTGAAGCCCAATTCTGCCCAAACGACGCTCAGATCTTCGATTCGTTTTAGATCTTTCGGGTCCGACATGCTTACCAGGTCAGGCAGAGCCTGCCCGTAGCGCCCAACAAGGTAACGGAAACTTTCTGCGGGAAGCGCCTGGTCGGGCAGACTTGTTGGAATAGGGTCGAACCAGTGCCTGATACGCTTCAAGCCTTTACCGATCTGCGGCATGGCAGCTTTGAGGGTATCTTCTGCCATGGTCTCAAAGATGGTCAGTTTTCCGCCAGTGATCGTCACCAGCCCGTCTTCTTCCAGCACCAGGTGCGCGCGGGACTCGGCAGATGGATTACTCGCGTCGCCACGCACGATCGGCCGCAAGCCTGCAAAGGAAGAGATGATCGAATCCTCGCTAATCCTGGCATCCGGGAAAATTGCTTCGACTGCCTCAAGCATGTAGGTAATTTCCTCGCTCGTGCAAAAAGGTTCCTGGCTTAGCGGGAAGGGGTGATCCAGGTCGGTCGTGCCAAAAATAGTGCGCCCTTCCCATGGGATGGCGAACATAGCCCGACGGTCTTTTGGATGCATCAGGGTCACGGCGTGCGGGATGGGCAGATCGTCAAAACTGAACACCAGGTGGGAACCCCGCAAAGGTCTCACCCTCTCCTGCCTGCCAAGCTGCTCACGCAATTTGTCGGTCCAGGGTCCGGTGGCGTTGATAACAGCCTTGGCTTTCAATTCCAGCGTGCCCAAATGCGCTCTGGATTGGTCTTCCACTGCCACACCACAAACACCCGCGTCTCTGGTTCTGAGGAGTTGGGCAACCCTGGCATAATTCAAAGCCATCCCACCTGCCTCCTCAGCCTCCTGGATCAGGCGCAAGACCATGCGGCTGTCATCCAGGCGGGCATCCTGGTAGAGATAAGCGCCTGCCATTCCCTCGGGTTTGAGCATTGGGATAACCTCGTGTAGTTGGTTAAGATTCAGATGTCGGTGCTTCCACTTTGGCGCCATCAGATCGTAGATGATTACTCCAGCCCGAAAAATGCTTTTTTGCCTGGGACCGTTGCCATAAGGCATGATGAATCCAAGCGGCGTCACGAGCTCCTTTGCCTGCTTCAGCAGCACTTCACGCTGCCGCACAGACTCGAAGGTGACATCATACTGCCCGCTGCGCAAGTACCTGAAGCCGCCGTGTACCAATTTGGATGATTTTGAGGAAGTCCCACTGGAGAAATCTGCCGCTTCAAGCAGAAGCGTTTTCAAACCTCCGCTGACGGCGCGCTTGAAGATACCGGCTCCAGTAATGCCACCGCCAATGACGATAAGATCCCAGTTTTGCTCCAGGAGCGACCAAATCTGCTGTCGTGTTTGAGCTTGATTCATCCTATTTTCCTTTAGAAGTTAGCGATCTTTGCCAAAAGACATGGCAATCGTCCATAACCTTTACTGTTCGTGTGGCAGCGCTTTCCGCATCCTTCTGCCGGGCATCTTCAAGCAATCCCTGGTAAAAAAGTTGGGAACATTTGCGCGCGTCAGCATCCGCAAAGTAATCCAAACCAGCCTGATAAGAGAGCTTGCGATAGCCGTTGTAGATCAGGGTGAAAATGGGATTCCCGGAAAGCAGTGTGAGTTGGTGATGCAGTTCCTGATCCGCCTGGGCGTAGGCTTCGGGAGTGTCGGGCAGATCGATGTAGGCCTCAAGCAGGCTGATGAGCGCGTCGCTCGAGTGGGAAACTGCCAGGCGAGTGTAAGCCGGCGCCAGCGCAGAGCGAACTTCGAGGAGATCAGCAATGAAGGTGTGGGTGAAAACTTCGGGCTGCCGGGAAAGGGCATTGAGCATGACAAGATTGCCTTCTTTCCAGTAGTCGCTGACAACCGTGGATTTCCCCTGGCGGATTTGAATCCAGCCATCGCGCGCCAGGCGTTGCAGCGCTTCGCGCAGGGTTGGCCTTGTGATGCCGAGAGCCTGCGCCAGCTCGCGCTCGGGAGGCAGTGCGCTTCCGATCGGAAAGCTGCCGTCCAGGATGGCTGTGAGCAGCTGTGTTTCAGCCAGGTCAGTTGGTTTTTGGGGAGTGATCCAAACAGGTTGTGTTGACAAGAGCATCTCCAGTGGTGAGTGGTTAGAGGTCTTACCAGTTGATTAAATTTTATATTGAATCGCAGGATTTGTAAAGGTAAAAAGATTGCATTTGACAGGAAACACGGGAGAAATCATGCTTGTTGGCGAATGCCTCCAGACCGAGCCAACCCTCCATATAGCTTTCGTAGGGAAGGGGCTTGACCCCTTCCGCAAACATAACCAAACGGAACGGCGCAAGACCGTTCCCTACAACAGCATCATTGGCGGAATGAGCAAACTCATCCGCACAAGATAGCCTTCGCCTAAGCACCAGTGACTGGTAAAATTAACGCATTCAAGGAGAGATTATGAGCGTCAAACACATCCAGGATATCCCCACTGAACCTGTCCCAAATGCCACTGGCGTAACAAAAGCGGTTCTGATCTCTGCTGAAGAAGCGCCCAACTTTGCCATGCGCAAGTTCAGCATCGAGCCCGGCGGAAGCATGCCGCTGCACACCAACAAGGTCGAACATGAGCAATATGTCCTGCGCGGCAAAGCCCGCGTGCGCCTGGGGGAAGAGATCTTCGAAGTAAGCGCGGGCGATATCGTTTTCATCCCTGCCGACTTTCCCCATTATTACGTCAATATCACGGATGCACCGTTCGAGTTCATCTGCCTGGTGCCCAATAGGGAAGACGTAACCACCCTCCTCTAATCGGCACCCTTTTCAAGGAGTTGTAAAAATGCCACGCCCCGCATCCCCAATTGCCACTGATCACGTTATCCTCTCCCTGGTGGACGAAAATCCGATGCACGGCTATGAAATCCATCAGCGGATTACCTCCATGCCTGGCATCACGAAAATCTGGACTCTCAAGCAGGGTTTGCTTTACGCCAAACTGGAGAAATTGAAGGAAGCCGGTCTGCTTGAGGATGCCCCGGATCACCCCGAAGCCAATCCTTCGCGCCGCTATTTCAGGCTTACTGCTACCGGCAGGGAAGCCCTCAACGCCTGGATCGACTCGCCCGTCACCCGGGCCCGCGACATTCGCCAGGAATTTTTGGCAAAGCTGATCATTGCCCGCAAGTACTCGCTCGATCGTGCGCTCACGTTGCTAAAAGCCCAGCGTGAAATCTGCCGCCACTGGCACACCAGCCTTGCCGAACAGGCAGCCCCACAGCAAGAATCGGAACTGGACGATTGGATCGTTCACTCATACCGCTTGTTCCGGGATGAAGCCAGCCTGCGTTGGCTGGACGACCTTGAAAGCTGGCTGATCAAACTCGGCTGAAAGCAGATCTGCTCACAATCACGAGGTCCTTACTAACAATTTGAACGCCAAAGGTTGAGAAAGCGCCGTCTTGCTCCAGGATGTCACCCTATCAATTTTCACCGGTTTACACACAAACCGGGCATTTGTTGTAGAATGGAAGCCGACTCTTAAACGGAAAGTTGCTATCTTATGACCTCAACTGAAAACACCCAAACGCCAAAAACTCGCTCCGATACCCCGATCGCTTGGATCATTCGTTTTGTAAAAGGCATCCTCGCCGGCATCGGCGCTATCACTCCCGGGCTTTCCGGTGGGGTGCTGATGGTTGTGTTTGGCATCTACGAACCGCTCGTGCGCTGGCTGGCGAACATTCGCAAGAAGTTCCTGCCCAACCTGCGCTACTTCCTGCCGGTTGGCATTGGCGGTGTGATTGGCGTGATCGCGTTTTCAGCTGTTATTGACTATGCCTTCGACAACTTTGCGGCCCAATTCACCTGGCTCTTTATCGGTTTCATCAGCGGCACCATTCCCTCCCTGCTTAAAACAGCCGGCGAACAAGGTCGCAAAAAATTGCACTGGCTGCTGCTTGCCCTGTTTGCCGTGGGCATCTACCTCTTCATGACCTGGATGGAAACCATTCGCTCCGTCACAATGGCACCCAGCTTCTGGGGATGGGTGCTCAGCGGCGCGCTGACTGGTCTTGGGCTGGTTGTGCCTGGGATGAGCCCTTCGAACTTCCTGCTCTACCTTGGGCTTTACCAGCCGATGGCGAACGGCATCAAGAGCCTCGAACTGGGCGTGATCCTGCCGCTCATTTTGGGGGTCGTGCTGGTGATCTTCCTCTTCGCGCGTGTGGTCAGCTGGCTTTTCCGCAAACACCACGCCTTGATGTATCACATTATCATCGGGATTGTGATCGGCTCAACTGCTGCTATTATCCCCTCAGGCGTAAGTGACATTTGGGTGATCCTGACATGCGCTCTGCTCTTTATGGTAGGTGCTGCTGCGTCCTACAGGCTGGCGAAATTGGACGAAAAACACCCGCACGAGTCGCTTTTTTAGGCTCGGTGAAGCGCGAGGAAGATAACTTTCCCCTGGTTGTATTTCATCAGCGGTGATGTTCGAGATTATACGGCTTGAAACCCGCAGTCAAAAGATTCTGTCAATCCTTTGCCAAAGCGGAAAATGTGTTCCACCTGTGCCTTGCCATTTGCGTGCTGACACCCGACCGCAAAATTATCCAGAACAAAACGCCATTCCAGGTTTTCTTGCTGGAGGTGGGTAGTTACTTCGTCCAGCATTTCCCAGCGGAGGTCTTTTATCGGCAGGGTGATGTGCGGATGCCAGGTTTCGGGGGAGTAAAGCGGAGAGGGGTCCAGAGTGAGCGGAAGTAACTGCTGCCAAAGCGCTGCATGTAATTCCAGCAGTCTTGGTGATTTGCTAACTTCAATGAAAAGGACGGGTGATTCACCGCTGAAGTGATTTAAGCCCTGGGTGCAGACTTCGAAGGGCTCCAACCTCAGGGTGAGCTCGTGCAGACAGGAGATGACTTCCTCTTCCTGATAACCCTCACCCAACTGCCAGGTGAAATGCGGAATGGGGGTGATGCGGACGTAGTTCAATCCGAAGTGATCTTCGAGAGAATCCCAAATGCGCTCGACATGGGTGTTGTAAGGCTCAGGTAAGAGCGAAATAACCGCCTGCATGCTTCCTCCTGAGCACCATTTTATCATTGGAGTTTCCAGATTTCCCGCATGAATATACAACGAGGATTTGGAGCATACCCGGATGCTATAATCCTTCAAAAAGACCTAAGGATTCAGGAAAATTCATTATGGAAAAAATCAAGACCATCTACACTCCAGAAAAATACACGCTCGAAAACGAGCGCGCTGTCGTTGGGATCGGCCCCAATGAGGGTGAATTCTTCCCCTACGATCTTTTGCTGGGAGCTCTAAGCTCTTGTTTTTACTACACGCTCTATGAAATCCTTGAAAAAAGGAAGGTTGCAATCCCGACCGTCGAGGTTATCGTGACTGGCGAAAAGCGTACAGAAGTGCCAACGACACTTAAATGGGTCCACCTGGAAGTAATCGTCACGGGTGACATAGACGAAAAACAATTTCTGCGTTCCGTGGACCTGGCAGCTAAGTACTGCTCAATCCACGAGACCATCAGCAAAGTGGCAAAAATGACTCATGAGGTGAAATTTAATCCCGGCACCTAAAACTCAACATCAACCTATCAGAGGCTTCCCCCATCACAAGGAAGCCTCTGATTTTTTCCCGTTCCATGGCTTTGTCATGGCATTCATTTCAAGATGATCGGCAAAGAAAGCCCGTAGCCCGGAGAAACTTTCATCCCATAGAGTACCGCAGTGCCTGTCAGGTTGGTGAAGGCCGGCTCGGCTTTGACATAAACTGTCTGGTTTTTTGGGACCATCACTCCCAGGCTGGTGCTGCTGTTCACGGCTGGCGCGGTTGCGCTGCCCAGCAGCGTGCTGCCATCAGCAGCATAGACCGACAGGCGCACTGCCGCGCCGCCGCCAATTGTTCGCGCAAAAAGAAAATAGCGCTCGTGATCACCCGTCCAGAACTGGAACCAATCCGCGTCACCCAAGCCGCAGATATTGCGCTGATTTTCCACTCCCAGGCTGATGAGCACTGCCGCGGCTGCACTGTCATCCTGCTCCGCGGCATCTTCCACGCAGGTGGCAGGTGTGCTGACGGTGACTTCAGCCGCATCCCCTGCCGGCCAGGCTTCAGGCTGCCCATTGCTATCGATCGCGCGCATACGAAAGCCATAACTTACACCCGGCATCCCCACGAACCACGCCACCCTTGCCCCGGCATGATAAGTCATTTGGTGAGCCTCGGACCAAGCTTCGGCTCCCTGGCGCCACTGGATCTGGAATGAAGCAATGCCAGCTCCCGATTCAGTTGCCGTCCAGTTGAGCATGAATGCCGTCCCATCATAAGTGTTTGGCGCGGTCATCTGGCTGACAGGAGGCGGGCAGGCATGATCCACCAGGATGGTACGGCGGGAGAGCAAACTGACCACGTTGCCCTCATGATCCCAGATTTTTAGAGCAACCTCCAGCGGACCGTTCAGCGGTCCAGCCTGGCACAAGTTCACATCCCAATCAAACACGCCCGCAGTGTTTGGATTGCTAACCCGCGGATCAATTTCGCGCCAGCTTCCGCCGATAAAGCCTTGCAGCACCGCGGTTTTGACGCGCACATCGTCTTGCGTGCTGGCAGTCACGTCCATCAGCGGGTTGCTGCCCGTCGCCACCACCGCTCCAACCACAGGGCGCGATAGCTGCCCGGTGGGAGGGTTGGCGCCAGTATTCCCTGATGTGAACCAATCATTACTTGGGTTCAGCGGGTCAGACTTGTTTCCAAGGCACTGTGTCGCGTCGTCATAGATTGGCAGGTGGGTGACCTCGTAGCAGGTACGGGGAATGCCATTATTGATCGTCACGTCCGTAAAACGCGCATCCACCGAAACGCCCCAGGGATAGCCGTCACCACCGTACCAAAATGATGTAACAACCATGAAATGGACATGCTCGGAAGTGCTGTAGCCGGTGTCATCCGTATCGCCTATGTAGGTTCCCCTCCCGACGTAAACTCCCGGAACGAGATGATTGGGTACAGTGCCGTAGGCAAGATGCAAGTAGATCTGGTATGCTCCGCCAACAACGTCCTGCAAAACGATGTAATTGGTGCAGGCTGTGCTGCCGTCCGCGCAGCTGTCCCGCGAGGAGACAACCGTGCCTGCACGGGCTGCAACCAGGGGGAAATGACCGACATCGGTGAAGTCGTAGGCATACTGGCAGACGTTTTGACCACAACTTGGATAACCAAGGGAAGGATAATCATGGAAGTGCAGAACGGAACCCTCAAGCTTGTGGGCAGTGCCTTTGACGTAGGGAAGGTAATAGCCCCAGACGGTCTGCGGGCTTGCATTGAGTGCTTGCGAATCGGGAGGTTGGAACTCCGCCGGCAAATATCCTTCAGGTAACTGGCTGAGAACCTCGTCCCAGCCCGGATCGCCCCTCAGCAGCACCTGCCAGCCATCGGTGGATAGGCTTGCCAACACAATGCCGGGTTCGGTCGCGAATATCCGCCCGCTATAGTCTCGCAGCGCGAGCCAGAGCACAGCGCTTTTCCCGTCCGGGGAGATGAAGGCCTCATCCAGCACCGGCTCGAATAAATTTGCTAATGGATCGTTACTGTTTACTGCCAGGGATTGGGTGTAGCGCTGCTGGTAGGCCTGCCAAAGCGCCTGCTTTTCGGCTTCGCTCGCGATCTGAGGGGGCTGCGTACCAGCAGATATGAGCAAGATCATCGAAAGCAAACCTAACACGCCCAATCCGATGAACCGAATTAATTGGTGCCAATTTGCGCTGCGTGATCGAAGAAAAGAGGACATAGTTCTCACAGTGCAATTTTCAAGCCAGAGATGAGGTTGGCGCGCCAGCTGGGTAGAAAAACAGCCAGACTTGTTTTACAAGAAAAAAATGATTCGGTAATAACCCTGAAGCAAAGAAAAGGTTACTAGATCCTTGATTTCGATCCATACCAGAAGGACTAAGCCAAATTGTACGCGCGAATATGCTAATAAAAAAACAGAAGGAATGAAAGAGTATCATCCTTCTGTCAACTATGTACAAATTTTTAAGTGATCAAATATCCAGGCTCAGTAAAAATTACTTACCTCAGGAGGGATTCCAAAAAACAGAAAGTTAATATGGGCTCAACGAAACCAGTATCTTCAGCCTTGACGAAGTTTGCTATTATCGTTATATCCCCAGTTACCGTGAATGAATGGGGGTTATCTGTGCCATTGTAGCCTTCACTCCATCCTGTGAATGACCAATTAGTCTTTGGTGAAGCACTGATTTTAGCAGTTTTTCCAGCCGCGTAAGTTCCACCTCCTGATACAGTACCATGACTGTTATCATCAACCAACAGTGTGACATTGTATAATATTACCGGTGGTTCTTCCGTGATAAATGGCGGAGGTGTGGTCGCCGTCGGCGGTATTGGTGTCGTTGCTGTCGGTGGCACCGGCGTCGCTGTCGGAGTTGGAGTGTGGGTCGGGGTGAACGTCGCCGTCGGAATTGCAGTTGGTGTGTCAGTCGGAGTAAATGTAGCAGTCGGCTCGTCAGTGCGCCTCTCCTGCGTCCCGGTTAGCATGATTGGAACCGGGGTCGAAGTGGGGGTTGGGGTAGGCTCGGGCACAACACCAGCGTCCATACACCGGTTGCATTTAATGTTATATGCCCAAAGTTCATCATAAAGGCCGGGAATGATATCCATTGNNTGAACCGCAAAGGTCCTTTCAGATTCCCGCACAAATTCCAGCGAGCAATCATCTTTCAGGCACCAGAGCTGCACTTCGTCTCCGTTCAGATGGAGCAGCATCGAACCGCCCGTGAGTTTGGCGATCGCATTCTGATGATTGGGGAGAGTGATCTGAGCGATTTCAGACCTCGACTCGAGCTTCAGGAACACTGTTCCTCTCCGCAGTTCCATTTCGAGAATGTCTGTGTAGGTAAGTTTTGTGTCAGAACTGCCATAAATAAAGACACTACTATTCATCTGTTGCTTGGCTCCCAATGAGAGCATTACGCCTACATCACCAAAAGTTTGGATATCGATTGCCGGGGTAGAATTATCCCCTGTGGTTCCAAGTGTGATCTCCTCACTCCCATCCGCTTTTATCGGAGCCCAGACTTCTGACCCTGAAACAGTCCATTTCGGGTTGTCGGGACCGCCTGCGAGATAGGATTCATACCTGTCTTCCACCTTCGATCCCATGGAGACAAAGTTAAGAGTACCTGCGGGAAGGGCGATCATCGGCGTAAAGGTTGGGGGTGCGGTGGGCTGGTTGGTCAGAGTCTGTAATTGATTCTCAACATTGGCTTTTTGATCAGACAATTCGCCAATATTTTTACTTGCTAGCAGTGACCCTCCTCCAATGATTAATACTGCTGTCAATCCAATCCCTGCATAGATCAACTTCTGCCTTAACGCATTGCGCTCCTGTTTTCTGAGAACATTTTCTATTAACTCAGGGGATGTGTATTGGACTGTCAGCGCGGTGACGTTATCATCCACGTAGCGTCCCTCAGCCAGACCGGTCATTTTTAGAGCCGCGGCGTTAGGCTGCGTTTCAGTCTGGATGGCGTGGACGATTTCATCCTCTTGCACAAAACGTGCGCCCTTGGCATCCGACTTGATCAAGCCATCTGAACAGAGCAGGATCGTATCGCCCAATTTGAGCGGCAAACCCTGGACCCCGATCTTGGCTGCTTTATGACGATCATTGTCCTTGACATACAAACCAATATCAGCGAAAACCTCTTTGCGGATACCGATCGCGTTCACCAGCACATCCGCGTTGGGCGCGTTGGGATCTGTGCCTTTGATGTTGGAATAGGAATGGTCAAGCGTGAGTTGAATAACCTTGCCGGATTCCTGGATCCAATAGGCGCGGCTGTCGCCAACGTTGCCAACATAGAAGCGATCTTTGTAAAAGACACCGACGACCAGTGTGGTGGAGGCATCAACGTTTCGGGTGATAACGTCTTTATAAACAACGTGATTGGCGTACTTGATGGAATTGGTAATCAACAAGGCAATATCCGACTCGTCGCTGTTCGTCATGTAAGAAGTTACGGAATCAATTGACAGCTGAGCTGCCAGACCGCCGTTATCCGCGCTGCCAACGCCATCAGCCACAATCGCGACCAACAGGTCAAGCCCTCCAGCAGTTCGCAGTTCGGTTACCTTTCCGCGGTCCTCATATTGGCGCCGCGTATCACCCACAACACTGCTGAGCCCTGTCAGGAATTTTCCATGCTTTAGTGAAGTTGTCTGTGCCATAGAATACCAATCACTTTCCTAAGTTACACCCTGGGGGGACGATATTTTTGTTCGAGCAGATCGATGATCCTGCGCATTGTAGGTCGCTTCTCAGGGTCTGGTTTCAAGAGAAATCTGACAAAGTCTGCGATATCATTTGGCAGGTTGGGATTTTCCTTGATAAATTTTTCATCAAAACTCTGAGTTATCAAGGTGGTGCGAATTTGTTTTGCGTTACCAGTGAATGGCAGACTACCCGTAAACAATTCATAAACAATCAATCCAAAACTCCAGACATCCTGAGGTTCTGGTTTTAACGCGAACTCTTCCGGGATCATATGGTTAGCTTTCATGATCCTTTCGGGGCTTGCATATTCGGGTGTGTAGCTGTTCTCGATCAATGCCAGTGAGCTCTGGCCGTTGCTTGTCAGAGCGAAATCTATCAACACCGGCTGAGGAACATAAGCAGGCGTTGGAGGAACTCTAAACAAGATGTTATCAGGCTTGAGGTCACGATGGGCGTAACCTTTGTCGTGGATGAAAGCCAGGGTCGTGGCAAGCTGGTAAAGAAATTCGATTTTCCAATCAAATGGATACTTCACCACTTTATCCAACCACTCTGCCAGGGTCTTGCCTGCTAAGTATTCCATCATGAAAAAGCTGGGCTCGTTCTCAACACCCGTCGCGCGCAGCACATATTGAGCTTTGTTCAGATGAATGATTGGGAAAAGCCTCAGTATCCCGGGATGTCGCCAGTCCGGTTGGCTCAACAGGCCGGCTTCATGACGGAGCAGCACATCCTCATCCACCACGTTCCTGCCGTCACTATGCGCAAACTTGACTGCCGCTTTCAGATCAGGCTTATTGAGAGGACGCGCCAGATAAACCGAGGCGGTTCCGCCGCGGGAGGAAAGTGGTCTTTCGATCACAAAGGAGTTGTTGAGGGTCAATCCCGCTTTGATGTTCACTTATTAATCCCGCAAATCTTCAAACAGGGAATCAAAGTCATCAGCGTCATTGGATAGAGATCCAAACAGTTCATCATCCTGCACGGTACGCGTCACTCCGCCGCGCTCAGGGCCATCCTGCTCGGGAAAATCCGTAACCATAACCTTCGTTTTTACGATACGATTTGGGTCAGGAAGAGTTACATCTGGCTCAAATTTATCATCTTCATCATAATCAGAATTTCCTGTGGATTCAACCTCAATAAAACGGAAGAGTGCGGAGCCAAGATCTGTGTAACCCAGTTCCACTTCCTGCCCGTTCCTGATTGGGAATTCCTCGTGCATGTTGATTTTCTGCTTATCCACAAACACGGGGCTGTTGCTGCCAGAGACAGCAATGATTTTCCAGCCTTCACCACGTTTTTTTACTAGGTGGGCGTGTTCGCCACTAACCGAGCACTCGGAATTCAGCGTGAAGAAGGTGTAGTCTGAGATGTGGGGATCCCTGCCAAGCTTGACACTTTCAGTATAAATCGATTTAATTTCAATAGTCGGACGCAAAACCTCCAATTTGGCGATGGGGTTTTTCCTGCGTCCCGTGCCGCCTACAATAGTCTTCCGAACCTTTTCCATCGCCATGCCAATCGTACCGCTGGAAGAGAAGGCCTGTTTAATTTTGTTTCTGAAGATAATGATCAATGCGATTGCTAAGGCGATCAGACCTGCAAGTGCATAGACGAGATATTGGGTAATCTTCAGATTCTTACTGATCTCTTCGGTGGTTTGTTTGGCAACTGACTCGGGAATAACATTCCTGACATTGAAGTTAACCGGTGATGTCGTTGTTTTAACCCCTAATTCGTCCGTAATTTCGACCCGTATGCCCATTGGATTATCGCCCTCTGAGGTAAGGTCCTTAACATCCCATTCAACCTGGTAGGAGCTTCGGCTGGGTTCGGTCCCTGCGAAATCCTGAATGGTTACTTCCCTGGTGGGGGTTATTCCAATAACCCGGATCTGGCTGGGAAGCCTTTTAATTCCGTCAGGCCAGTCAATCGTAAATTCAATCGGGATAGTATCGTTATCAAAAATAAACCCCGGATCAAGGAAAACCTCTGCTGTGCGGACCACATCGGCGCCTTCGAGAGGAGCCTGCAGTGTAACGCTCGCAGGCTGAAGGTCAATGGCATACTTGCTGCTTTGGGTTTCTGCTGTTGAAGCAACACCGTTGAGGAGAACCGTTAGGTTCCTGGTCCCTGAAGCCCCACTGGCAGTGCGATAGGAAAGGGAATAAGTCCCTCGCAGGTTCTTAAGTTTAGAGAAAAGATTCGCATCTAATTCGCTCGAATTTGAACCGATTGAATTTGCAGGCCTGGAGATGCTTCCGCCTGTGCCGTCAACCATTTGGCTAAAAAAGCCAAAGGCTGCGGTTTGAGCGGAGGTTTGCACAACATGAATTTGGGTGCCTGTTTTGTTCGCTGTGTTAACGAGAACATTCACCATTTCCTGGTTACTGTAAGAAAAGCTGATGTTTCCACTAATTACCACAACTGCGCTTGGTTGAGCGCAACCCTTGTTGCTCGCACGAATGTCATCCAAAGCCATGTTGACACCGATCAAGGGGGTCGTATCATAGGTTAAGTTGATCGATACCTCACTCATAGGGGCTTTGACTGCACTGAAGTTTGAGGATTTATCGAGGATCTTGTTTGTTCCGTTGTTATCCGCCTGGATGATGGTGATTTGATCGAGTCCATCAACACCAAACTGCTCGACATAACGGCTAATCACACCCTGGACAGTGCTAATGTCGGTAAATTTGCCCCGATCAAAGACGAAATAAAGGTTCAGTCCTGTCCCCTGTTCGTTGAACACCAGGCGATCGATCTGGTATTGGTCTCCCTCTTCACGAACGGAAAAGTTCGACTGAGGAATTGACATAACCGGGTTCATGTCGGGATCAAGCACACGAATATCCAGCTGGACCTCTGGAAACTGCGAAATATTCGGCGTTCCAATGACACAAACGGAATTCCCCGAAGTCTGGGAAGCAACCTGGACAGGTTGATTCCCTGGTAATGGAATAAGCACAAAAATCAGGATAATTGCCAGGACACTCAGTATCTTCTTCATTCCTCACCTTTCTTGCGCAGAGAAGCCTCAGTGAAATAATCTTTTTGGCTTTCTGCCTCTATAAAATGTCGCTAATCCTTTGAGTTTTTCTTTGAGCGGTTTTTGAGGTTTCCTGACGCATTCTCTCTTTCCCACTTTAAGTTACAGTTTTTGTACAAAACCCATCAGATTACGAGATAAAAACTTTAGTGATTATATCCTAACCTCCCCACTTTTGGGGGATATTCAACACTGGTTCCAAGACTCATTAACAATTGTCACCTATAAACAAAAATTAGCTTAACACCTCGTTTTATTGAACCAAAATGCAGCACATCATTAGTCCTCAATGCAACCGGCTGACCAAAAATCTGCTGACCGTTAATAAAAGTTCCGTTTTTACTCCCCGAATCGTTGATCCAATAATGTCCTTCCCTGAGAAAAATGACTGCGTGATTGCGGGAAACAACTGAATTCTGATCCAAGGGGGTCAGATCAATGTCCTGCTCCACGGTGTTGCTTGTTCTCCCAATTTTGTTCTCCTGATAAAGTTGAAAATGAATTTCCCTGGGACCCACCAAATAAGCCAGGCGTTGATCATTCCCGGTCAGGGGAATTAATCGCAGAAACGAACCATTCAAAATTTTCGCATAGGAAAGAGTCCGCGATCCACGAATTAAGCGATCCTCATCATTTTCAACCTGATAAAGCTCTATCGGTTGGTTCTCTTTGATTTTAATTTTCAGCGCAGAACAGATTGATCGGGTCAGCAAATGTACCGGAACATTGTCTGGCAAAACCAGGTCCGTTTGTTTTCCGTTTACAATCATTGTGCAGATGACTTCTCCCATGAGCCTTTCCTCCAATCAATCTTTCAACATGCGGGGCAATTGCAGGTAGTTGAAAGTTGATTTGCGTACAATGAAACCTCTGCCGGCTGTTCCGGGGTAGTCTTTCTTTTGTTGCATCGTCATGCGCAGGTTGAAATATTGCAAATCATTATCATCCACCGACAGGAAGAAACCGGTCAGGTTTTGCTGACTTACTTTCAGCAATGGTGAAAGATAAGCCGCCCCACCTTTTAGGTTGGCAGCCAGATCTGCAATTACGACCAGGAAGTTGCGATTCGCAATTCGCGAGAGTTGATCACCAAGCTGGTCCAAAACACTGATCATGCTTGTGTTGTTGCTGGAATAAGGTGATCCCACATCATCAATCAGCAGTAAGTTAAACTTGTCGGGTTCTTCCTGGACCCTTTTCAAGAATTGCTCAGCTTCATAAGCAATTTCCGGTTGTGCAAAAAACACCTTTCCGCCCAATTTGGAAATTCTGTTCTCCAGCATCGGCTCTCGTTTCATGGCAAAGTAGGTCACAGACCAGGCTGGCTGACTTTTCAGGGCTTGCATGTAAAGAGATGCCAACAGGTTGGTCTTCCCCGACTTCTTCTTGCCGGTTACGGTCCAGAATTGCAGTTCCGCCTGGGGATCAACCCAGATTGTGGCAAGGCTGTCGTAAGAAATTCCAACCGGCAAGGAGTAAGCCGGCTGACGCAAGCGCTCCGCTTCCACCAAGGCATTAAATTGTTCAATATCAAGCGTTTCAGCCATTGACTGAATTTTCCCTGGTCGCTCTCCCTTCCAGGCAGCATTCATCCTTTGGGCAACCTTATCAGCTGCTTTCAACTGCTGCTCGAGTCCGGATTGTTTCCCGGATTTTTGAGGGATCGCGTCAACGGAAGGTGTTTCGCCAAAAACCCCCATGTCTGGCTGGGCGACCTGGCACTCCACAATGCTATCAACCTGCAAGAATCCCCGTCCAGGCGATTTGGGTATTTGAGGAACATGGATGGTACCCAAAACATCCCCATATTCCTGCTTTTCCGCCAACTGCAGCGCGATGCGAACGGGAATGTTGCCGCTCAAACCACGCGAAAGCTCAGAGCCGCGGTTAGTAGAAAAAATCAAATGGATCCCGACCGCGCCACCAGCACGCACAAAGCGAGCCAATTCTTCAAATTGATCGGGATATTGATTCTTGAAATCAGCCGCATTGTTAAAAAACACATAGATGTGCGGCATGGAGGCTGAATAGCCCAAGGGTGCCGAACGCGCGGAAAGTTCCAGTTTCAGATAATTAAGCAGGCGGTTGATTCTTTCGGCTTCGTTTTGTCGGATAACACCACCGCAGTGGGGAAAAGCTTCCACACGGCTCAGATTCCCGGAGCCAAATTCGAGCACGTAGAACTGCATTTCCTCTGGTGTGTGGGTCATGCATAATGAAAAAACCAGGCTCAGGATCGTTTCTGTTTTCCCACTTCCAGGAGTGCCAACAATCCATAAATGCCCGCCATTATCATTGAAATCGAAAGCAAATGGGGTTTGAAGGCATTGATCAGGAAGATCCAAAAAACCCAGTGGGACGGTGTTTTTGTCAGCAGTTCCTTGCGCCCAGACTTCTCCATTGAAGAGCTTATGCGTCTCAGTATGCTGTAACACTTCTGACATGGGGATCTTATCTGTTAGAGGTTCCAGGTAGATGGGCGCGGCGTGAGCAATTGACAATTTTTCGCAGGCATCGGAAATAAGTGAGACTATGGAATCAAGTTCAGTGGTGAAATGGGCTTGGCTCTTACTATCTTGCTGTGGAGAGTAATGATAGAGAGGCTTACGCTGAGCGTCAGGTTCGAATTCAAAAATCGAGTACTCTTCAATTTCGTTTTCAGCCTGGTTGCCGGCATATGCTGGCAAGCCTGCATATGCTCCGCGGATGGTAGTCACTTCGTTATTGACCTTGATATAACCATGCCCCCTGCCGGAAGGTATTGGATAATTACGCCCTATCAGGCTCATCTCTTCCAGGCGATTCACACGCAAGAGGATCGTCCAGTGAGTGTTCGCCTTGAGATCATCGACTGCACTGTTGACTTCCTGGTTAGCAAGCAACATATACATTCCAAAGGCTCTACCCTGACTAACCAACTGCTTCAATCGAGGAACCAAGTCTGGTAAAACCTTGATCCCCTGAGCAAATTCATCAATAACTACGAGAAGGTGTGGGAATGCACGATCAGGAAAACGACGATTAAAATCAAAGATAGAATTGATTTTGCCAGCATCATCAAAAGCTTGTTTCCTTCGGACAAATTCATTCTCCAGAGCTCTTATCGCACGATCTGCTAATTCTGGCCCCAGGTCTGTCACCATACCGACAGAGTGAGGTAAGTCATTTACTTTTTTAAGTTCGGCAGCTCCTGCTTTAAAATCCATGAACAAGAAGGTAAGTTCTTTAGGTGAATATTTGTAGGCTGCCGCCAAAACCAGAGATTGCATAAAAATACTTTTGCCGGAACCCGTGGTACCTATCATCATGGCGTGAAAGGACTCTTTTCCTCCAAGAGTTGATGGACGAAAATCAATTTCGTAGGTTTCCAGTCCGGTGCGATCCACCCATTGGCCAACCGGGAAAATCACCTGGTTGTTTTCTTTGCGGTTGGCATTCCAGGTCGAGATCACATCCTCAACCGAGAAGATGTCGCCAGGTAAAATATCAGAAATGCGTACCACTGAGGGCAAAGATTCGCTCCTGGTGTTGCCCGCCACCTCCAAACCGGAAAGGGCGCGCCCAACCGCCTCGGATTGATCCCCCGTCATTAATTCAGGGCGGCTCGTTTTCCGCTGCCCGGTGCCCAATGCTTCTATGGTTTCAAGGTAAGCCAATTTTTCTGTTGAGGTAATCTCGATCCGTGAGCGTGCAGACCCCGGAACTCCGCCCTTGGAAATAAAGATCAGATAGATGCCATAAAGGTAGCCCTCGGCTGCAAGTTTCGCTACGTCCGGATGCTGGCGGATGGTTCCCTTGTCGTCCAAGATGACGACAATCGCCGGCATCATTGCCGCGAGATTCGGCTCGCCCTGGTTGCGATTTGCGGCTGACCGATCGGTCATGATCTGCTTGAGGTTGTCGAGAAAGTTGTTGATACTGTCCGAGTCCATCAGCATATTCCGCCCACCAGAATCTCCATCAAAGGATCCGGTGTGGGGGAACCAGCGCATCCATTCCCAGGTTATTCCTGCCTTGGACTGATCGCTCACTAAGAATAGCAAAAGGTCGTTTGGCGATTGATGCACACACAGATCCACTGCCACACGCCTGGCAAAGCGCAGCGTTAAAACGCGGTCAGGGGAATTGATAACCAGGCTGCCAACTCTTTTCAGGTCAACCAGTGTGGGGATATTCGGTACAATTTGGAACTTTTCTTTCAGTTCTATGGGCAGGTTAGCCAAAGGTTCGTTTTCAAGATTCAGATTTGGCAACTCAATTTCAAAGCATGGATTGGAATCTCCCGTGCCGACCCTGAGCATCAGGAAGTCCGGATCGCCAGGCCTGCGCCACCAAAGGCGCGGGCTTTGCCCCCTTCCAAGCCCAATTCGCTGCGTTTGTTGCGCGCTGGGAAACTCCTGTTCCATAATCTCACGCTGGAGCGCAATGGTTTGTTCGATCTCTTTTTCAACTTCAGCGAGAGTTTTTTTATATTTCACCTCTCGCTGCGCCATGGCTTTCTTGTACTTCTTCTTTAACGACAGAGTAGAAAACAGGTTTGCCAGTGGGAATCCCAGGCCCATTAGAGCCATCGGAAGCATAATAAGTGGATTAAGGGTTGCCGATGGGTCATCGCTAATCAATTGAGTGATGTAACGCCCAAGGAACATGGAACCCATCATCAATACTGGGGGTAGCAGCACCATCAGCAAATTAATCTGAGGAGGTTGACCCGGCGCTTGGGGCGGAGCCGGCAGGCGTAATTTTTCATCGGGAAGCTTGAACGGTTCCCGGGGAATGATGTTATAGATGTACTTCCCGTTTTTTGGCGTTTCGCTGCGATTATCCATCAATTATCATCCCCGTTTACCCAAACCTGGCAGCCACATCCTGCCACTGACCAATTTCATTTTGCAGGGTTTTGCTCAACTGATCAAGAGCATCCAAATTCTGAATGAGTTGTATCCGTATTTGATCATACTCTTGATAGAAACCCTCCGCGGAAAGTCCAATCCAGGCTGAGCCGATGATGCGCTGAATGTTGACCGTCAGCATCGTAATTTCCTCCCGCATAGTCTGCTGAGCTGCTGCCAACCTAGCCCTGGTGTTTTGCACTGACTCTACGTCCATGTAGAGTATGGTCATAACTCTCCCTTTGCTTGACTACTTCGTTCCAACCGCCTTAGTTTGGCGGGTAAAGTGCCTTCACATCCATACAACTATCACATTCGAGGTTGAACGTTTTCAGGTCATCTACCAGGCCGAATAGTATTTGCGTGGTCGATTCTCTCTCTGCTTGACCACCATTGCTAAAAAAAGTTGAACGGGTCAAGGGAAGAATAGTATTCACCCAATCACCGTCACGTAAAATTTCGCATTGGCCGACCAGGCACCACACTTTAACATCAACCCGCCCGTTTTCCACCAGAATTTGCCCACCTCTTACCCAAATTTCTTCTTCAGGCAGCAAAGCGTTGGTGATGCAGATCGGTGAACCTTCGGTTGACACAAACACACTCCCATGCAATAGGTGCAGATGAGGAACTGAATCTTCCAGGAACTCAACTTCGCTCCCCTTAAAAACGTGGACGATGCCCGAATTAAAAGGGGCATTAAGAACCTGGAGCTTCACACCCAGACGATCAGAGGTTTCGACTGCAACGGGCAAAATGAAGGTCGATCCTTTCGAACCAACCTGTGTGTTCTGTGTGTCTGGAACCCAGAATTTTGGCAGTCCACTGGGTGATGAAGATTCGAAATATTGAGTTTCGGTGGCACCGCCAACACTGTTAACCACCAGGCTGTAATGCACAACTGGCGGTGGTGTTGCTGAAGGTTGTATTGCAGCTGCCTCCAGGCCAACCAACGTTGAAGATGAAACCGCAGCATTCTCATCAACCAAAGAGTTCAACGATCCTGATTCGATCCAGACACTCAATTTGTCAACAAATCCCGTAATAATCTCCACATCAGCAAGCAAACCCACTAAAAATATGATCGCAAGAAGGATCACTGCTAACAGGATGCCAAACAGAACAATGAAAAGCGTATTAGACTTTTTCCGGGGGGGTTTCTCTTCTCCGGGTTTTTCCTGGGGAGGATTTCGCCGATTTTTATTTGACTGCCTGGGTTCAGCAATCTCATGGGCACTGGCTGGTTTTTTTTCAGATCGGGATGACGATCCATCATTCTGAGGTTTGGCTGGCTGTTTGACTGTCTGGTTTTCCTTTTTTGCCAGGTTGGGGTTGTTCAGCAATTCCTGCATCACATTTCTCAGGTCTCGCATACTTTCGAATCGGGCTGCGGGATCACCTGCCAGAATCTTTTCAACCAGAGCATCCACCACCTTTGGCACATTATTGACCAGTGTGCTGGGTGGCTCAACATTTTCTGCATTTTGCTGCACCAGGAGCGATACCATATTAGAGGCATCAAACGGCAGAATTCCTGTCAGTAACTCATATAGCAAGACACCAAAGCTGTATTGATCAATCGCTGGAGAATATTTCCCGTTCCACACCTCAGGGGCAGTGTAAGCTGGCAAGCACTCACCTGAGCCAGTCAGAGTAATAGAAAGCTTGTTTGAAACAGATGGCTCAAGCAAACTGAAATTCGTCAGGCAGAGATCACCCTGATCGTTAATAACGATATTTTGAGGTCTAACATCGCGGTGGATGATGTCGTGATCATGGCAGTATGCCAGCGCGTTCGCCACTGGAAGAAGAATGCTGAAGACTTGCCGCCAATTTCTGGCAGTGCCCACAAACTGTTTGAGTGAGCCAGCGGCATATAATGGCGTCACTGTGAAAGGCATATCCTGAGCATAGCCTGCGTCAAGCAACGTGATCACATTAGGATGTTCCAGCAGCTTTAAGGTTTTGGTGATTTTGGGGAAGGATTCGTCCAGATAAGGTTTTAAACTCGTGCGATACGCCTGTCCTGTTAAAAGGGTAATCTGTACATTTGAGTTGGTGCTCTCTGCAATCGCCTTAAAACTAACCGTAGATTTAGTCCTGCTGAGTGCCCCCTCAATCTGGTAACCTTCTATGCTGGGTAAGCTACTCTTCTTCTCTTCGCTGTTATCCATAGATGATTACTTTCCACGCTTTCATCATGAAATTGTAATCTATTCTTATAACAAATTTCATACTATTTCACCCGCCCTGACGTGTTCTAGTGGATAGTTACTCATTTGTGTTTCCAGCTTTTTGGGGTTGATATGCCAGGTTTTGAGGATTGGGTCTTTGGAAAGTCAGGCTTAAAGGTCACCCAGGCAATTCCCGCCAGGATTATTGTGGTCAACAGTAACCAGGAGACAGCCAATGCCACCATTTTGTTTTCCACTCCGTAAAAGATGATAAAAGCGCCTATACAGGCAACTGAAAAGCTGGCTGCGAGTTTGGCCAAGCCATATTGATCGTGCTTGAAATGCTCCTGAAAGCTTATGTGGACTGCAAGCGCAAGAATCAAGGCCAGCAAAAGTCCCTGTATGGCAGGTAAGTACAGGGGCACCTCACCTATCTGGGGATTGAGAGAAGGAAACATCAGTAACGGTAAACCAGACACAGCCCCTGCAACTGCCCATCCTCCGATTAGTGCCAATCCCTGGCTGCTCTGTAGTTTTTCCGGCCCATGAAACATCGTCGCAACCCCAAACCCCAAAAATAGCCACAACACGATAGCATCCAACCAGGTGTTATAAGGGATTGCTACAGCCTGATCGATCAGCGTGGGCATGACCCCTGCCAGCATAAAACCAATTAAACCAAGTTGGCACAACTTCAGCCTGGTGGTCAGGCTGAAATAAAAGTAAATGGCCAACCCTGCAAGCAACCAGGCGAAGGTAAAGCCGATCAAATCAGAAATCCAGTCGAGTTTGAAGAAGTTGGTGTTTTCTGTGACTATAGTTCCTATCAAGTGGGCAAACCCAACTAACAGGCCGAGAACCAGGGCAGTGATCAATGGATTGCCCTTGAAAACCTGCAGAAAATTGCTCTGAGTCATCAAAGAAGCTGCTTGTGGTTGGAGTTTTGCTCTCGTGGGTTTTTGTTGGAGCTGAGTTGGCGGCAGAGTGGTATCTGCCGGTTGGGGAGCAACCCCGGACTTGATGTTATCAGGCTTTCGGCTTGGGCGAAAGTCTTCCTGGATAAAAGGTTGCGTGGTGGCTTCTGGCTGCATTGCTTGTCTGGGTGCGCGAGAAGATTGCGGATTTGCCTGCTGCGTGGGTTCTTCCTGGATCTGCCGGATCTGTGTGGGTTCATACCCCGACCTACTCACACTGCTGGACTTTTCAAGGCTCGGCTCGACAGTTTGAGAATGATCAGTCTGAATCGCGTCAATCTGCCAGTCACCAGACGCGCCCTCCAGGCGCTCCATTGCAAGCTTCATCTCTTCCATGGTTTGGAAGCGGTTAGCAGATTCAAGTGCCAGGCATTTAAAGAAGAAATGCTGCACTTCAGCAGATAAGCCTTTAATCATTTCGGTAGGATCTGGAATAAGGCCTTCGTTCTGTTTGAAAGCTGCTGCCAGAGGCGTTTCAGTCATGTTGGCAATCTTGCCGGTCAGCATCTCGTAAAAAACAATGCCTACAGAATAAACATCAGACTGTTCCGTGGCAAGCCCGCGCCACTGCTCAGGTGCTATATACGCGGGAGTGCCAAAACCCAGCTCAAACAGTTCCGGGTTAAAGACCGAATCCGTAAACAACGACGCGATTCCCAGATCCGTCAGCAGCGGTCTCTTATCCTGGTTGTGAAAGAGCACGTTGGACGGCTTGAAATCCTGATGCAAAACGCCATAGCGATGAGCATAGATCAAGGCATCGGCAATCGGGCGCAGTACCTGTATTGCAGCTTTCAGCGAAAGTTGCTTGCGCATACGCTGTTTGAGGGTGCCGCCTGGCAGAAACTCGGCAACGAGGTAAGGCACCTCTTCAAAAAAACCATGATCCAACATGGGGGCAATATTTGGATGGTCCAGGCGTCGAAGCTTATTAGCCAGCGGGGTGAAACGTTGCAGGATGTCTGTCTGCTTTGTGCCATCGAGGTCCTCAGTGCGGACCATTTTTACAACCACATCGCGGTTCAAAGCGTTATCAAAAGCCTTGTAGACAACGACCATGCCGCCTTGCCCCAGGTCCTTTGCAAGGTAATATTGATTGATGGTTTTGCCAGAGTAGTTTTTCATTGTTTGTCGTCTACACCCTCAACAGGTTAATTTGTGTAATCAGAAAATGAATTAATGATCATTTCCAGCACGCCGCGAGCCTTATCATACCGGTCAACATCACACAGCGTGGCCATGCGATAGTAACCAGAAGTAATCATCAAGAAGGATTTATATCAACAGTCCATCTTCAGGACGAAAATGCCCTTCCTGATTTCGAAACCCCAACAAAAAAACAATCGCAATCTATATTAAAAATGCAATTGTTGTGTTCCGGTGACCGCTAAAACCAGCGGTCACCGGAGATGGGAGCAACTTAGCCCATGCGGGCAGACATTTCCTGCCACTGAGCGATCTCGCCTTGCAGAGCCTGAGCCAGCTGACCCAGAGCTTCAAGCTGTTGTGTGATCTGACCGCGCAGTTGGTCATACTGCTGCTGGAACTCGCTTGCCGAGTTGCCAATCCAGGCTGAGCCAACGGTTTGGTTGACCTGACCGGTCAGGGTAGTCAATTCGTTGAGCATTGCTTCCTTTTGGGAAACCATTTTCTGCTGGGTTCCCTGTGTTGCTTCGACTTCCATGTGTAATGTTGCCATAATGTATCCTCCTGTTGATAAATGTAATTTGCTCTTCTGCTAATTCAGAAGTTAGCTTCAATCTGTCTGCTGTTCCGGGTCTACCACACACCGGAATCCAAGGTTAGCTGTACGCGTGCCTGGGTTGCTATACGAACGATATGAAACCTTCAGATGACGTTCAATGTTAAACCAGGAACCTCCTCTCACTACTTTCGCTACGCCTGACTCAGGTCCACGTGGGTTGATCAATAAACTATGGGCATAATAATCATACCCATACCAGTCACTCACCCATTCCCAAACATTACCAGCCATATCCAGCACACCAAAACTGCTCGCCCCATTCGGGAAACTGCCGACAGGTGAGGTGCACTGCTTGCAGCCCTGATAATTTGCTACCTCATAACTCGGTGACTTATCCCCCCAGGGGTAAATTCTGTCGTCCAAACCACGAGCGGCTTTCTCCCATTCTGCTTCAGTCGGTAATCTGCCCCCTACCCAACCGCAATAAGCCGCGGCACCATGCCAACTGACTGAAACTATTGGATGCGTAGCATAATTGCGCATTACAAGCCAACATTCTCCAGACCATTTTAACCGCGCTCTATTGGCTGTGTCGTCATACCACTTTACGCCGTCTTCTGTCTGATTGCCCATCGCGTTTAAGAACAGAGAAAACATGCGGTTGGTTACCGGATGCTTGTCGATCAGATATGCATCCAATGCTACAACATGCATAGGGCTGGAATCAAGCCCCTCACCGTTCCGGCCTATGCTTGATTTCCCCGCCGGGATGAGCACCATGGACATCTTATCTTTTGGACGTACTCTTGATAAATCAATCAGTTCCGGAGGCGGTGGAATAGGTTTTCCCATGTTGGCAATTCTTTGCAGAGCCTCATGAAAAGCCTCCATGTTGGGATAACGATCCTCTGGCTCTTTTGAGAGGGCTTTGAAGACAACTTGCTCAACGACTTCGGGGATCCCAGACTGCAGGTCAGATGGCCGCACCAATGGTTCCGTGACTTTCTTCAGAACAAGAGCAACCGGAGTGTCTGCCGCATACGGCTTCACACCAGTGAGCAGTTCATAAAGCACCAGGCCAAGGGAATATTGATCCGATAGTTTTGTCACCCTGCCTTTGGCTTGCTCCGGAGCCATGTATTCCGGCGTGCCTATGCTGATGCCCATTTTGGTTAACTTGAAATCTTGCTTGGCCACGATTTTGGCAATTCCAAAATCGGAAAGCATCGGATATCCTGCCTGTGAGATAAGGATATTTGACGGCTTAACGTCTCGATGAACAATATCTTTTGAATGAGCGTAAGCCAACGCGCTGGCAATCGGTGCGAGCAGTCTTGCTGCTTCAGAGGGCGGCATAACCTTCCCGGTAAACTGCCGGACGGTCCCACCCTCCATGTATTTCATCACAAGCCAGGGCGTGCCTTGATAATCGCCATAATCAATGACGCTGACAATATTTGGATGATTTAACTTAGCCAGTGCTTTGGCTTCAAATTCAAATCGTTCCAGAATGGTCTTTTGGCTCTCGACCGTGAGCATTTCCGTGCGCAGCAACTTAAAAGCAACCTCGGACTCCAACCTCTTATCGAAGGCTTTGTAAACGACAGCCATCCCACCCTCACCGATCACTTCGATGATATGGTATCTGTCAATGGATTGCCCGATTAATTCCGCTGGTCTCACTTTAATCTTTTCGTTTATCCCTTAGGTAACAGTTGATAGACTGAATGTCGCACCAGTTCTGAAGGCAGACCCTGGATGCTGAGAACTTCCCGGTCTTCATTGACCGAAAAAACGCGTCTCACCAGGTAGTTGCTTTGCTTACCGACCAGGATATCTGTCTGATAACCAATCACATTATGATTTTTATGCCGGTCGTAAAATGCTCTGACCTCATATTTTTGCCCGGAAGCAATGTCCTCCAGGAAGGACTGGGATTTACTTTCATCTTCTTCCATGTACTCCGCAAGTAAAGCCGCTCCCTCTCCTGCTTTATCGGTCTCGTATAAGTAGTTAGCTGCTTCAAGAGCGATGCGGGTGCAGCTGAAGTAGACATCCGAATCCGCTTCACGTAAATCGGACAGATAAGCGGTCATGATATGTTTATGAAGTGTGTCGCGGTTCTGATAATATGTTAGCAAATAACCCTCTGGTACTTTGGTAAAAGAGAGGTTCCAGTCTGGCAGAAAATGTAGATAGACGTCTTTCTCCACGGAGCCATTGTGGATCATCAGCATGTCGTGCGAATGCATGCAGGAATACACCATGCCCAGAATCAACTCGTCGATGACTTCCTCACCATCCGGTCCTGTCCAGACGACGCCTGCATCTTTAAGACTCTTAAGTGCTGATTCCAAGGCGGCTTCTGAAAGTGTCTCATCCGAGGAGTCGTCCATACCATAGATCACACCCTGACCACATTGGCTGGCAACTATCCACAGCTCAGGTTCACTCAACGAAATCGAGTATTTTCCTTCTTTTTCTTCAATGATCATGCTTTCTCCTAACTCAACCAGGATCCCAAAAAGGATTTAGGCTTTGTCATAGATAAAACTTACCGCGTCGGACTGATAAGGAACGAACACCGGTTTGGAATTGTTTAGCATTTTGTAAGTACCGGGAATATACTTCCCGGCGTCATTATACAAAGTGCCTGCATGACTGTAGCTGACGAGATATCCGCCATCCGTTTCCTTTACACTTTCCACGTACAAAACATGTCCTGCACTGTCGTCGACGTCCATGATTCCATTGTGCGTTCCATGGTCGGCTTCGATCACCATAATTGAACCCGCAACCGGCTTGTTGCCCACCTCAAAACCGGCAGCAGCCGCATTTTCATTCCAATAGTGGGCATTCATTTTGCCGGATTTCCAGAAACCGCTGACATCGCGCTTGGTTGCCACATAATTAGTGCAGCCTCCCAGAATAGCGAGTTTGTCCGCCGGGGTACGGCTGCTGGGAATACCTTCAGTTGGGACATTAGCAGAACCTCCCCCACCAACAGAACCGCCACCTCCAGCAGAGCCGCCCCCACCGCCACCCCAACCTCCACCAGCAGAGCCACCAGCTCCACCACCAGAGCTACCTCCTCCACCACCGCCAGCAGAGCCTCCACCACCTGGCTGGGGTAGAAAACCTGGGCTGCCTGGCTTCCAGGAGGGTCCCTGAGTACCGCGACCTATTCCAGGAATTATCGGCCAGATCGGCAGCTTAGGATTGAATGGGAATCGACCCTCATTGGGGAACCTTGGATGCCCAGGTATTATGATACGCGAGATACCCCCAATCAATATGCCACCAATCACTGCTGCAATGGCCCCCAGATGATCTATTGCAGCCTGCCAGAAGTTCTGAATAGCCACAAATGGCCCCAACAACTTGTTGGCAATGGCTTCCCATTGCGAAGCCTTGGCATCAGCCGCGCTGCCCATCAAGCGCATCGCGTTGGCAATCGTTTTTATGTTGCGATGGATGCCTGAAAAATATCCTTCAAATTCCGTCCTGGCATTGCTCTGCCATTCCATGTTATCGATCTGTGTACGTAGGGCGTCAATTCTGCCATCGAGGTCGTCCGCGGTCTGCTTTGCCTTTGCAGCCATCCCCCTGACGGCATCAGTTTCCATGAATATTCTCATTGCTAATACCTCCCGTTAAGCTTTTTCCTTATGTTAGTCACAGGCCGAGCTGTCCCAGCAAATTAGCCAAGGCGAGATGCTACTTCCTGCCACTGTGCGATCTCCGCCTCGAGATTGGCGGTGAGCTCAGAAAGAACCTCGAGCTGACGGTTTAACTGCGTTCTAAGCTGTTCAAATCCCTGCTGAAATTCGTTAGCTGAGTTTCCGACCCAAGCGCTTCCAACCACCTGGTTGACCTGGCTGGCGAGTGTGTTTAATTCTGCCAGCATCGCTTCACGTTCTGAAAGCATTTTAGATTTAGCGCTTTGAACTGATTCGACGTTCATGTGTAAAGTTGCCATATTCCCTCACTTTTATTAAATTGTTAGATAGCTTGTAAAGAAAACTGTATTTTCGTGCCCTGCGTCTGATTTTACACGTAATTTCCGGTAAATCAAGACTTATTCTAACAGAATTTTGCGTTAAGTTCACGATTTCTTGCAGCCTTTGCAGAAATTGAGGTCGATATTTTGTGCTTTTCGTGCTTTTTAATGATAGAATCACGATTAATCGAGGGTGGCAAGCTCTTTATCAACGTCACCAATCAACAAATACACTTACTTAGAAATCTAATACACAGGAGGAAATTCGGTATGGCAAAAATCGCGATGGATCCTGACCAGGTACGCGCAATGGCAAACACTGCCACTCGTACAGCAGAATCAATGCAGGGGCACATGTCTCAGATAGTGTCTTCAGTCCAAGGAGCAGAATGGCAAAGCCAGGCTCGGGAGGAATTCATCGAACGGTTGGAAACGCTTTCGCGAGTCAACACCCAATCGATGTCCGCCCTGAGAATGATGGCCAATGCAGCCAACCAGAAAGCACACCAATGGGAAGCCAAGGCCAATCGTTTCAATGCTCCGCTTGAGGCTTTGGATGGAGCATGGGCTTCATTCCTGGATCACTTAAACAACACCTGGCAAGGCCTGCTCAACTCAATTGGTGGAATAGTCATAGGTGGCTTTACAGTTATTGTAGGAGGACTTGCGGGCATAGGCAAATGGTTCGACAATATCAAATTTCCGTGGGAAGACGAAGAAACACCAGCCTCGACAAATCCTGAAACAAAACCTGAGCCAACTCCAACTCAACCTGCACCTGAGCCAGAGACTCCACCTGCCCAACCCCAAGCTCCAGAGCGACATTACCCTTATCCACCAAATCAGATAGCCTTGACAGAGACAAAAGATATTAGAAGTTGCGCACATTATGCTAAAGGTCGGCGACCAGATCTTGAGGCGTGCACAGGTTTTGGCCCTCATGGTCCAAATGGTATGGGCGCAGCTAATTATGCACATAAATTTGCAGATAAGGCTTTTCACATCGGGGAAGGGGAGAGGGGAAATCTTAAAGATGTCATCGGCGTGGGTTATGCAATAACCTGGGAACCTGGCTATAAATCTCATTCAGTATCTGGCCACGTGGCAATTATTGAAGAAGTTTACGACAATAGCGTCCTGATAAGCGAAGCTACAACAAGAAATGGTGTCTATATATATCATACGCGAATAGTGCTTTTTGATGAGTTGTCCAATGAAAATGTCACGCTTATCCCTTAGGAGACTACGATGCAAAAACAGAATATCTTTCCAATCTATTTGAAACCAGAGGAGCTCATTACAGCTATAAAATTGTGCGGTGGTGGGTTGATTTATGCAATAGACAACCCTTTTCTATCGCTTGAAGCTAAAGAGGTCGAGAAGCTAGAGCTGAGTGCGGTAAATAATCTCGAGCACAAAAGGCTCATTAGCAAAGATGGCTTGGGGAATTATGATATGGACCTGGCATTCTCCGATGTGCTCGACATGTTGCGTTACGCAGAGACAGTTGTACGGGTAAGTCAGGAAGGTACACTTGAAACCTTCAGCATCTACCTAATCTCCAAAGACCAAGTCGTTTGGGCGCCAGCTGGTGACAATTCAAAACTATTGGTATTCAAGGACCATGATTCCATTTGGCCTATGGTAGAAGAATTATTCAAAGAAAAGCCTGCTGCTACTAAGAATGTTGGTTTTCAGATCGAAGCTTTGGAACTCGAGATCGCCCAGCATTTCTTATCAGAAAACCGCTTTGAGGACGCAATAAAAGTCTTTACAGAGAAGGAAATCACAAGCGATGTTGCTGCTGATTTCCTCAATTGTGTTCAATCAGCAACTTCCAGACTCCGATTGGACACCATGAGGATAAATAGAATTGAGGACCTGATAACATCTGCCAGGGTAGAAGTTCTTTCCTGCCCAAATGAGATATTCTGGATTGAAACCTTACAAAAGCCTGAAAAAACCGAGCCTCGGATGGTACAAGTTAGTTCAGGAACAATACAGGATATTCGCAAGAAGTTTCTCGCATTAACTGCCTGAAATCCCCCATCTAATCTTTTTATCCAGCCCGATTAATCGGGCTGGATTGATTGGGGTACTGTCAAGTATTTTTCGCA
>DIWN01000019.1 GCA_002423495.1 Anaerolineaceae bacterium UBA6105
CCTGTTATGACGCTGAATACCACTATAGGGGGCGCGGCAGTCTGCATTTTGTGTTGCTGATTCCGTTAACTGGCAGATCGCCACGCTTCGCTCGCGATGACGGGGTTTTGGTTATAAAGACTCGTATATTGCGTTGCATACATATTGTGGTGGCGGATAGGAAGCACACCAAGGTCTATGCTGACGAGGTTTGCAGTGCTTCCAATCTCGCCCTACGCGCACTTCATCTAGCCCTGAAGGCACTTTGTCTCGCTCTACAGGTACTGATAACAAAACACCTCTGTGAATCACAGAGGTGTTTTGTGGTCATAATGTTCTAAAGAATAAATCCATAAACCAGCGCGAGCAGCACGCCGCCAGCAATCACGCTGCCAAGCTGACCGGCTGTGTTGGCGCCCATGGCATGCATCAGGATGAAGTTGGAGGGATCTTCCTCCAAGGCCATCTTGGCGCTCAGCCGTCCAGCCATCGGAAACGCGGAAATACCGCAGGCACCAATGAGAGGGTTTACCTTACCGTGTGTGACGGCAGACATCAGCTTGCCAAATAATAAGCCAGCCACCGTGTCGACGATGAATGCCAGCAGACCTAATGCCAAAATCATGAGCGTGTCGAGATTCAGAAAGCTTTGGGCAGTCATGGTGGAGCCAATTGCCAAACCCAGGAAGAGGGTAGCGATGTTGATCAGCTCGTTTTGCGCCATCTTGCTCAGGCGCTCTACCACCAATGCCTCGCGCAGCAGGTTGCCGAGCATCAGGGCGGCCATCAGCGGGGCTGCGTCCGGCGCGACGAGCGCCACGAGCAGGGTGACGATGATGGGGAACAGCACCAGGGTGAGGCGTGACACCGGTTTTGGAGAATATTCCATGCGGATCAAGCGCTCTTTACGGGTGGTCATCAGCTTCATGACTGGAGGTTGGATGATCGGGATCAGGCTCATGTAGGAATAGGCGGCCACAGCGATCGGCGCGATGATGTTGGGCGCCAGGCGCTCGCCAACGAAGATTGCTGTAGGTCCATCGATCGCTCCGATGGAGCCGATGGCAGCTGCTTCATGCAGCGGGAAGCCTAAAACAATTGCCAGCAGGAGCGTGAAATAGATGCCAAATTGACCGGCTGCTCCCAGCAGCACCAGGCTCGGCTGGCTGAGCAGCGGACCAAAGTCGATCATGGCGCCAACGCCGATGAAGATCAGCAGGGGGAAAAGCTCTGTTTTGATGCCGGCATCATAAATGACCTTCATGAATCCGAGCTCGTTTGACATGCCCAGGTTTGCGAGCAGACAGCCGAAGCCGATCGGAAGCAGCAAAACGGGTTCATATTCCTTCCAGATGGCAAGGTAAATCAATACCAATGCAACCATAATCATGATGGCATTCAACCAGGTGAAGCTGCTAAATCCCTTTGTCAGGTCAGAAATTAACTGGGTAAGATCCATGCCTGCTCCTATGCCTGGAAGGTGAAGAGCGGCTGATTGTGTTTGACCAAATCGCCGGCATTGACGTTTACCTGGGCGATGATACCATCCCGGTCAGAGCGGATCGTGTTTTTCATCTTCATTGCCTCCAGTGTGCATACCTGTTGACCCGACTTTACTGTGTCGCCAGGCTGGACGTCGATAGCCACGATCACACCGGGGAGTGGGGCGTTCATAGTAAGACCACCACCAGCGCTGGGTGTGGGCGCGGCAGGAGCTACCGGGGGAACCGGGGCAGGTTGCGCTGTGATGGCGGGTACCACTGCAGGGCCTTGAACTTCAGGAAATACTTTGTAAACCTTGCCGTCGACTTCGGCCAAAACAGGGTTGCTGTGGATGTCTTTGATATTGACGCTGTAGACTTTTCCTTCAATCTCGACTTTAATGATCATGCGTTTCGTCCTCTGTTTGTCTGTCGTGCGATCTGCTGCGCGCGACCTGCGGCAAGCCAGGTGCTGCCGGTTTGGATAGATTGGGTATCGGATGCAAAAACAGTTTTGGGTTTGGCGCTCAGCGCGTAGGCCACTGCAATAGCAGCAGCGAGAGCTGGAGCATCACCCTGCGCAGTTAAGGCCACAGGCTCGGGCTCTGGAAGAGAAGTGGCACTTTCTTCAGCAGCTTCCTCTTGCTCAGGTCGGTTGGTGAGCTTAACCAGCAGAACCATGATGCCCCAAAGAATGAGGATCATCGCGAACACAATCCCCATGCCGACCACTGTGATCAGCAAACCTTGTTTCAGGATTTCTAACATTATTCCCCCTTAGACCGGCATGTTTCCGTGCTTGCGCGCCGGATTGGTTTCAACTTTGTTTTGTAGAGCCGCAAGCGCTTCGATCAACTTCTGGCGGGTCTCAGCAGGTTCGATGACCTCATCAATGTATCCGGCTTTGGCAGCAACGTAGGGATTCAGGTAAGTTTCCTGGTATTCCTGGGTGAGGCGCTTGCGCTCGGCTTCGGGGTCTTCTGCTGCTTTGATCTGCTTACCATAGAGGATGTTGGCAGCGCCTTCAGCGCCCATGACGGCAATTTCCGCCGAAGGCCATGCATAGTTGATGTCGGTGCCGAGGTATTTGCTGCTCATGACCACGTAAGCTCCTCCGTAAGCCTTGCGCGTTACCACGCTGACCTTGGGGACGGTCGCTTCCGCGTAAGCGTAGAGCACTTTGGCGCCATGGCGGATGATGCCGCCGTATTCCTGGGCGACGCCCGGCAAAAAGCCCGGGGAGTCGACGAAAGTCACGATTGGCAGGTTGAAGGCATCGCACAGGCGCACTGTGCGCGCGATTTTGTCGGCTGAATTGATGTCCATAACGCCCGCCATCATCATTGGTTCCTGCGAAACGATGCCCACAGGTCGGCCAGCCAGACGGGCAAAGCCAACGATCGCATTGGGGGCGTAGCCAGCCTGCAGCTCGAGGAAAGAGCCCTGGTCTGTAATGGCATCGATGGCAGTGCGCATGCTGTAGGGCACGGTGGGGTCTTCTGGAACCAAAGTGTTGAGGGTTTCAGCACGGCGTGTGGGGGCATCCTGGGTGGGGAGAAGGGGAGGCATATCGACGTTGTTGGATGGCAGGTAGGAAAGTGCCTGACGTGCCAGGGCGATGGCATCCTGGTCGCTCGCACCGACCATGTGACAGTTGCCGCTGGTGGTGAGGTGCACGTCGGCACCGCCGAGGGTTTCAGAATCCACTTCTTCGCCGGTGACGGTCTTGATGACCGCGGGTCCGGTGAGAAACATATAGGACTTGCCCTTGACCATGATGATCAGGTCGGTGACAGCGGGAGAATACGAAGCGCCGCCGGCACAGGGGCCCATGATCAGGCTGATCTGGGGAACAACGCCCGAGTAAATGGCATTGCGTCGGAAGATTTCCGCGTAGCCGCCAAGGCTTTTGACGCCTTCCTGGATACGCGCGCCACCCGAATCAATCATGCCGATGATGGGGGAACCTGTCTTTACGGCGAGGTCCATCACGCGGCAGATTTTCTGGGCGTGGATCTCACCAAGTGAGCCGCCCTGGACGGTGAAATCCTGCGCGTAGACGTAAACTGTGCGGCCGTCAATGCTGCCGTAGCCAGTAACAACGCCGTCGCCGAGGGTATCATCGCCTTCGGGTGGGTTCTGTTGGCTGGCCATGCTGCCGATTTCGCGGAAGGTTCCGGGATCGAGCAGCAAATCAATCCGTTCGCGGGCGGTGAGACTGCCCTTGGCGTGCTGTCGCTCGATGCGTGCCTGCCCGCCACCCAGTTTTGAAGCATCCTGCATGCTTTTCAGCTTATCAATACGGGAATCTGCCTCTGTCATTAACTCTCCTTAATGATTCAATTATTACTCCCTGACGGGAGGTGGATCAGATGGGGATATTGTAACATCAGATGCGGCAAAGAACCGGTTTGGGTCGGCTGGAAAAAGGGGTGGGAGACCTTCGGTCAAGCCCCGCGCTCGGTGTGGATTGCAGCGCGAACGAGTATGGAGATCTTGCGAGGAAAAGTTAAATGGGATCCGGGTAGGGTGGGTTGGCGTCCAGGAGCAAGGGAATAAAAAAGGTGATTAAAAGCCAACCCACCGGTTGGATGTGAGGTATTTAAGTTGGTGGGTAGTTAAATGTGATTTGTTTTTATTGGTGGGTTTGCTATTCCGGTGTCTTGCCAGGATAAGATGCTATGACGCCAACCCACCCTACGAAATGGTAGTGAAACCGGGGCGTACTGGGTAGATGGGAGACCTTCGGTCAAGACCCGTGCTCGGTGTGGACACCGGCGCGATCAGGGGCAGGACACCGGCGCGAACCAGTATGGAGACCTTGCGAGGAAAAGTTAAATGGGATCTGGGTAGGGTGGGTTGGCGTCCAGGAGCAAGGGAATAAAAAAGGTGATTAAAAGCCAACCCACCGGTTGGATGTGAGGTATTTAAGTTGGTGGGTAGTTAAATGTGATTTGTTTTTATTGGTGGGTTTGCTATTCCGGTGTCTTGCCAGGATAAGATGCTATGACGCCAACCCACCCTACGAATCTGTAGTGAAACCGGCGCGAACCAGGTAGATGGGAGACCTTCGGTCAAGCCCCGCGCTCGGTGTGGACACCGGCGCGATCAGGGGTGGGAGACCTTGCGAGAACAAGAAAACAATACCTTGCGAGAACAAGCATTAATATTGGTGGGTTGGCTTTCTCAAGACGAAAATTGGTATAGGTTCTGTGACGCCAACCCACCCTACGAATCTGTAGTGAAACCGGCGAGAAGCAGTATGGAGACCTTCGGTCAAGCCCCGCGCTCGGTGTGGACACCGGCGCGATCAGGGGTGGGAGACCTTGCGAGAACAAGAAAACAATACCTTGCGAGAACAAGCATTAATATTGGTGGGTTGGCTTTCTCAAGACGAAACTTGGTATAGGTTCTGTGACGCCATACTCTTCGGGCACGATGACCCACGCTACGGCTTGTCCAGACCAATGGAATTTGGGCGTACGGGCGAAGCATTTCTAAACAATTGCATACCAATTCTCAAGCCATCCGTTGGAATGCTTCGCCCCTACCAATCAACACGTAAAAAAGCCACTCTACACTTGCTTATCGGCGGAGTCCGCAACCGAAGCGGATTCCGCCCTACAAGGGGTTCAAGATGGTAGAAGGTCATGCTATGGTTCTCGGCTAACATCTTTCATTCCGGTTAGCGATTTTCTACACAATTTATTACCGGGTTCAACCCCGCAAAAAGACACGGGGCAGGAACGGAACCCGGCCTACAGTTGTTGGTTCACTTATTCTTGTTATTCATCAGCATTGTGGTTTCTTTCCTCAAGAACCCCCCTTTACAGGCGCTTGCGCGGAGGACGGAGCGTGTTATAATCATTGCATGACTGGTCCGGTGAGCGGTCCTGCATTTTGGGCTGCGAGCAAGGAGACCTGCAATAAAACAAAATCTATAGGAGCATACGTCATGGCATTGAAAAAAGAATTGAAAACCGAAATTATTGAGAAGTACGCACGCGAAGCTGGCGACACGGGTTCCCCCGAAGTTCAGATCGCTCTGCTTTCAAAACGTATTACTCAACTGACCGATCATCTGCGGATTAACAAACACGACGAGTCGTCTCGCCGTGGTCTGTTGAAGCTGGTGGGTCAGCGCCGTCGTCTTTTGGCATATTTGCGCCAGAAGAATTATGATAGTTTCCTGGCGATCACGGAATCTCTGAATATTCGCCGGAAGTAAGTATTAAATGAAGGTCGTTTGCATGAATAGAACTCCCACTGCCTTTGACATTTAAAGGCGGGGGAGTTTTTCGTGCTTACTAATTAACAAGTCGATATTTGCCAGTCGGGTATTGAAAATTGCTGATCAGTTTCTGAGCGGCGGCTTTCAGTCCCTGAACTGGCCAACAGTGAAAGGACAACATGAAACCAGAAGCTAAGTATTATTCAACCACCCTTGGTGGTAAAGAGGTCACCTTTGAGACCGGACGGATCGCTCGCCTTGCAGGCGGATCAGTGATTTTGCGCCAGGGTGACAGTATGATGTTCGCCGCCGCCACAATGGGTAACCTGCGTGAAGGCAGTGACTTTTTCCCGCTGACCGTGGACTACGAAGAACGTATGTACGCTGGCGGTAAAATCCCCGGATCGTTCTTCCGCCGTGAAGGACGCCCCTCCACCGATGCCACACTCGTGGCCCGCATCACAGACCGCCCTCTGCGCCCGCTCTTCCCTGATGGGATGCGCAACGAGGTGCAGGTTGTTTTGGTGTCGCTCTCCGCTGACAGCGAAAACCCACTGGATATGCTCGCGATCAACGCCGCTTCGGCTGCTTTAATGATCTCGGATATCCCCTTTGCTGGTCCGGTCGGCGCAGTGCGCGTTGGCTTTGTGGACGGCAAGCTGGTGGTAAACCCCACCTTACAGGAAATGGAAATTTCCACACTGGATTTGCGCGTGGCAGGCACCAAGGATGCTCTCCTGATGGTGGAAGCCGGCGCGAACGAAGTGACTGAAGTCTTGATGGCAGAAGCGCTGCAATTGGCGCACGAGTCCATCCAACCAATTATCGAAACCCAGCTGCGTATGGCGGCCGAAATTGGCAAAACCAAGAAGACCGTCAAACTGGCTGAGAAAAACTTTGATCTGATCGCCCAGGCAAAAGAAGCAGTTCGCTCTCGCCTGGAAGCCCTGTTGGATCAGGATTACAGCAAAGAGACCCTGTATGGCGGCATTGCTGAGATCAAGGAAGCCTATGTGCTCGAGCAGACTGGTGAAGAACCCACCCCTGATGATTTAGCAGCTTATGGCGCGGCTTATGATGAAGCTGAAAAAGCTATCATTCGCGAACGCATCCTGAACCAGGGCAAACGCCCCGATAACCGCAAGGTTTATGAAGTGCGCGAAATTACCTGCGAAGTCGACATTGCCCCCCGTGCCCACGGCTCCGGTTTGTTCACCCGTGGTGAGACACAGGTTCTGACCCTGGCGACTCTTGGTACCCCCAAGGAAGCCCAGGAACTGGACAACCTGGGTAGCGTGGATTCGAAACGCTATATGCATCATTACAATTTCCCACCTTACTGCACTGGTGAAACTAAACGCATTGGCGGGCAGTCCCGGCGCGAGATTGGTCATGGCGCTCTGGCGGAACGGGCATTGGTGCCTGTTATTCCTGATGAGAAAGCCTTCCCCTACACCCTGCGATTGGTGT
>DIWN01000049.1 GCA_002423495.1 Anaerolineaceae bacterium UBA6105
AGCCAATACACCTTGCAGCTTCAGGAATCAAAAATGCCGTGATTCCACGGCATTTTTTGTGGCGGAGAGAGTGGGGTTCGAACCCACGATGGGTACAAGACCCATAACGGTTTTCGAGACCGCCCCGATCAACCACTCCGGCATCTCTCCAACAGGTCTCAGATTATACCTTAAAGGTCGAACTCCTGTCCCTTTTCAGCGTACACCGGCACCGGCAGCTCGGGGTGCTCAGCCATTTTATCTATCAATGCTTGCGCCTTATCCGGTTCGCCGTGGATGAGAATGATCCGCTCGAGGCTGTCCTTTGTTGAAAGGGCATATTCCACCAGCCCGGTCTGGCCGGCGTGCGCGCTTAGCCCGCCGATAGTAACGACCTCTGCCTTGCGGTAGTACTCCTCACCAAAGATTTTCACCTTGCGTTCCCGGTCTGCCAGGCGCCGACCAAGCGTATAGGGAGCCTGCCACGAGATGATCAGGATGGTGTTGCGTCCGTCTTCGATATTGTTTTTTAGGTGATGCAGGATCCGACCAGCTTCCGCCATCCCTGAGGCTGAGATGATGATCATCGGCTCATTCCAATCATTAAGAGCCTTGGATTCATCCACCGACATGGTGTAAATCACGTTATGAAAATCCAGCCCCTGCATGCGGTGCTCGGCAATATACTGCCAAGTCTCTTCGTCAAAACATTCGGTGTGTTTGCGGTAGAGCATGGAGGCATTGACTGCCAGGGGGCTGTCCACCACCACCGGAATTTCAGGAATTAAGCCGTCATCCATTGCCTGGCTGAGGAAGTAGGTCAGGTTTTGCGTGCGCCCGATAGCGAAAGCCGGCACGATCACCTTGCCACCGCGCTTGACTGTCCGTCTGATTGCGTCAATGAATTCGTCATAAGCATCATCCATCGAGTCGTGCGGTTTGTCACCATAGGTACACTCCATCACCAAGGTTTCCGCCCCTGTGGGGAGCACGGGGTCACGCAAGATGGGGGTGTCATGCCTGCCAATATCGCCGGAGAACCACAGTCGCTTTGGCTCTCCCTGGTCATCACGATAATCCAAAATGACCGCGGCAGAGCCCAGGATATGCCCCGCTTCCACCAACTGTGCAGTCACACCCGGAATAGGTTCAAATTTTTCCTGGTACCAGACGCTCTGGAAATACCGCATGGCCTCGATCGCGTCTTTTTGCGTGTAGATCGGTTCCATGGCAGGTTCGCCCTTCTTGCGGCGTTTTTTGTTGACGTACTTGATGTCGCTTTCCTGGATGTGCCCGGAATCCCGCAGCATAATATCTGCCAGGTCTTCGCTGGCATCGGTGGTGTAAATCTTGCCCCTGTAGCCTTGCTTGACCAGATTGGGGATGTTGCCGCTGTGGTCGATGTGGGCATGCGTGAGGATCATCGCATCAATTTCACTGGGGTCAAAAGGAAAGTGCAGATTGACATAGTAGGATTCTTCGCGCCTGCCCTGAAAGGTTCCGCAATCGATCAGAAGTTTTTGCCCCTCGTGTTCGACCAGGTGCATTGAACCGGTTACAGTTTGAGCTGCGCCGAGAACTGTTAATTTCATTCGGTTGTCCTTTCCAGTACCTTAAAAATTGCATCGCCATAACGTTCATAACGATAGGGGAAATATTCCATTGCCTGTTCAAGCTCATCCTTGTTTGAAAATTCCATATGTGCCAGGCGGTCCATCAATTCACGGGATATGATCGCATTGGAAGGCACACCCTCTTTCAAGCCTACTTGTTTCCGCCAGTTTGAGAGGGCGTCGCGCCGCTTCATTTCAGCATCGCTCAGGCGATGATTTCGGCGGGGGCTGACTTTTTGGGGGTTTTCCCGCCAGCCTTGGATGGCCTGCATCAGCAGGCTGCCATAGCGCCTGACGTGGCGCTCCGGCACTGAAGGCAGAAGGCTGAGTTCCTGGATGTAGTGAGGTTGTGTCTGGGCAATTTCGATCAATGCCCGGTCTGAAAGCACCTTGAAGGGCGGGACGTCGCGTTTGCTTGCAATCGTTTCACGCAGGTGATTCAGCGCGTCGAGCAGTGAGAGCGACTCAGAGGAGAGATCCTGCGCGCCTTTGATGCGCCAGATATCCTCGCGGTGGGGCTCACCCGGCTTAACGAGGCGTGCCATGCCCCCACCCTCTTCCAAAACCAGTTGCAATCGTTCTTTTTCTTCAAGCTGGGGCAGCAAGACGCCGCGCAACGGGATGAGAAAGTGAGAATCGAATTGGGCGTACCTGAGCATTTCAGGCTTCAGAGGTCTTTCCCCCCAGTTTGCCCGCTGGTACTTTTTATCAATTGCAAAACCGAAATGCTTTTCAACCAAAGCCGCAAATCCCAGGTTGGGCTCCGCCAGAGCGGTGGCGGCGATCATGGTGTCAAAGATATTATGAAAGCTAAAGTCGAAGTCCCGCTTGAGGCAGGCGACGTCGTAATCCCCGGCATGAAAGATTTTTTGAATGTCCGACCGGGCAAATAGCGCGCCCAGATTGCTCAGATCCTTGAAGGCAAAGGGATCCAGCAGGAAATCGCGCTTCGAACTGGAAAGCTGAATCAGGCAAACCCGCTCATGATAGGCGTGCAGGCTGTTCGATTCGGTGTCAATCGCGATGGTGTCCTGGGTGGCTAAATGCGCCAGCATTTGCTGGTAGGTTTCAGGGTTGTTGACGATGCGTGCCAACGGCATCTGTGATAATTCCATAGAGTTATTATAACCTTCCATTTAAGACTTCAGAAAAACCGACACTTCCTGATGCCTGCGTTCTCAAAATGATCTGCCTTTGAAATTTTCCCATTGCAAGCGTGTTGTTAGCCCTGTCGGACATGCAAACAAATCAGCAGCCCAGCCATCCTCTGGAGTTTAGTCAGACAAGCCCTCTGTCGAATACTTAGGGGAACAAATTTCAGGGAATCAAGACTTCCAGGTAATTTTGCGGCAACCAGCCTATGCGCCCCTGATCATCCCGGATTTTTACCCACACCAATCCATCATAATTCTGTTGGTCGTGGTAAACCATCACCAATTGAGAGAAGTACAGTCTGCCAATAGACGGACCGCCAGGTTCCTGATAAAGGGTTAGAGCAGGAGTATTCGGCCAGATGATCCGTGCCTGGAAGGGTACCGGTGTGTTTGTTGGTGTTGGGGTAAAGGTAGGCTCAGGCGTCTGGGTTGGTGTGGCAGTCGCAGTAGGAAGTGGTGTTCTGGTTGAGGTTGGTGTTGCGCTAGGTCCGGGAGTTAAGGTTGGTGTCAGCGTCGGCGGTACCAATGGACTAAGCTCTCGGAACAAAACTTGTTCAACTCTTAACGATACCTTTCGATTAAGTCCGGATGCAATAGCTTCCTGCAGACTGACAATTTCCTGCCAGTACAAAGACCTGCTTGTATGCAAGGTCAGACTTAATTCCAGCACTTCCGGACTGATTACAAAGTTGGTTTTTTCCAGTTGAGCGTTAGGAAGTAAAGCAACTTCCCTTTCCACAACCGCATTGATCCAACGTGTCTCTTCTGCCTGTCGAATGACGCGCAAACTAAAATAAGATAAAGGAATCAGAAGAATGATTACAAGAACAGTAGAAACCCAAATAGTTGTGTGAACTTTCGCGTCACCAAAACGATGTTCCTTGGAAAAGCCTCTGGCAAGAAATACCAAACCGGAAGCAAAAGCAATCGCAACCGCGTTGGTAATGAAGAGTAAACCCGAACCACTGGCAACCTGCCAATTTTGCAGAGCCAACCCTACACCTATGGTGCAGATAGGCGGCATCAGGGCAGTAGCAATGGCGACACCAGGCAAAGCAGCTGAAAGTTTGGGGCGGGTAATCGCATAAGCAGCTGCCAATCCGCCTGCAATCGCGATGGTCAGATCCACAGGGGAAGATCTCGTCCGAGACATAACTTCACCTGGTATCTGATGCAAAGAAATAAAGGGAAGTTCATCGTTGACCCAGGTTAGAAGCACAGAGACCGCGATGGAAAGCAGTGCGCCAAATAGTAAAGTCAGGAGGGCGTCTTTGAGCAACTTCTTTTCCCCGGTAGTTGTTGCCAGACCTATCCCCAATATTGGCGACATTAAGGGAGCCACAACCATTGCGCCAATAATCACAGCCGGAGAGTCCGAGAGCAGACCCAAAGTGGCAATCGAACTCGAAAGAGCTACCAGAATAAAATAGTCAAAGTTCGCTTTTGAATCATCCTGGACGTCAGCGATGATTATCCGCCGCTGTTCCATTGTCAGCCTTGGAATGCTTCGAATCAATTTTGAGGGACGATGATTGTTACTTGGCATCTCTTATTCCGCACTTGATTCTAAATTTTACCCGAATTTCATAATCTCACTTGTCAATCGGAGAGATCCCAGGATTGTTCGCTTCTTGGGATCACATCAAAATTTTTGGACGAATTGTTCGGTTTAATCATCAATCACCTGTTTCAATCCTAAAGGTTTGATAAACTACTAAGTGTGAACAGGAGGTAGTTATGCATCTGGTTATGGTACGGCATGGAGAACAGGATTATACGGTCACTGAAGGTCGCGGCTTTCCGGGTCCGGCGCGCGAGTTGGCCCCGCTGACGGAACGGGGCGTTGCCCAGGCGGAAGCGGTGGCAAAAGACCCGCGCTTGCAGGGCTGCCAGCTGATTGTCAGTTCCCCCTATACACGCGCGCTGCAAACAGCGGCTGTCATCTCCCGCCGGCTCGATCTGCCAATCGAGGTCGCATTTGACATCCACGAGTGGTTGATTGATACGCAGTACAAAAACCGCGATTTCACTGATACCCTGGCAGCCATCGAGGAAGCCAGCCGATTTAAGGGCGTGCGCACGCCCGATGCAAAACTAAACTGGGAGGGTTACGACCAAGTTGCGCGGCGTGCGGCTTCGGCCTTGCTGCCTTACCTGGCATACGAAAAAATTATTGTTGTAACACATGGATATGTGATGAAACAATTTTACAATCCCGGTCGCATTCCTCATTGTGGGATTGTGGAAGTGGATTTTGACGAAAACTTTACCTGGCCGGGCTACATTGAGCGCGGGTCACGCAAGGAACTGCGATGAGAGCGGTCCTTCAGCGGGTTAGCAGCGGAAGTGTGACCGTTGATAACGAAATAGTCGCTCAAATCGGGCTGGGATATGTGATTCTGCTTGGGATTGGCCCAGGGGACACGCCGGCAATCGCCCGGGAACTGGCTGAAAAGGCGGCCTACCTGCGCGTGTTTGAGGATGACGCCGGCAAGATGAACCGCTCAGTGATGGATGTGAACGGCGAGGTGATCGTCGTTTCGCAGTTTACCCTTTATGCCGACACCAGCCGCGGCAGGCGCCCATCTTTCATCAATGCCGCCAAACCAGAATTGGCTGAGCCCCTGGTGGAGGTATTCTCTACCCGTCTGCGCGAATTTGGCATTGCCACCCAGCAAGGCGTTTTTGGCGCGCACATGGTGGTGGACATCCGCAATGACGGACCAGTGACAATCCTTTTGGAGCTGCCGCAGATTTGATCGATTAATTATCCCAGGGGGATTTCAGTTTGGGTTTTTCTGGTATTTTAGCTTCGCTTACCTGCTGCTCGGCTGCAGGTTGTTGTGGTTCATCTTCGACATTCGTTTGGGGAGCTTCGGGCAGAGTCGGTTCGGGGATAAGTTCTTCCTGCATTTCGGGTTGGACCACTGGCATCTCAAACTCATCAAAAGGACGTTCCTCTTCGAGTTGGATCTCAATTTGTTCTTCCATGCGCATCTGACCGCGCAGGAAAGCTCCGTCCTCACTGCTGAAATTAACCGCCACCACATCGCCCCACACCCGCCCGGTTGAGCGGATCTCCAGCTTCTGGCAGGTGATGTTACCCTGCACGGTTCCAGCCACCACGACGGTTTCAGCTTTCAGCTCGGGGCAAATGAGCTTGCCGGTCTCGCCGATTACAACCAAACCCTTGATGACGATATCGCCCTGCATGGTGCCTTCAATGCGCACACCACCCGTGCCGTGCAGATCACCAATCCAGTGGATTCCCGGTCCCAAAACAGTACTGACCCGGGCTTGTAGCCTCTCGGGGGTAAAAATAGGCGTGTCCTTCTTACGCGAAAAAATATTCATCGTCACAATCTTACACTATCTTTCCTGCGGCAAACAGGTCCGTCCAGCATGCCACCTTCACGCCTTTGTTTCCCAAACCCAGCGCCAGGGCAGCGAGAGCCAGGGTTCGGGCGCGTAAGTAATGCCGATGCGTGGGGAAGTGCGCACTTCCGCTTCAGGCACGCTGATGCCTTTTTCCAGCCACAAACCGCTTTCCTCCGAGCAGACATCCACCCCATTCTGTTCCCTGCCAATTGCCAATGCCTGGGTCAACTTTGCCGGACCGTTCAGCCAGCCGGGTTTGCCTGCCAGGTTGGGGCGCAGCACGCGCATCAGCTCCAGTCCCTCCGCCGGTCTGATCGCCCGGATCAAGACCGCCGCCGGTACTCCCTCTGTCTCGCAAACCAAATTGAGCATCCAGTGCATTCCGTATGTGAAATAAACATAGGCCCTGCCGGGAGCGCCAAACATGACCGCGTTGCGAGCCGTCTTGCCCGCCCTGGCATGGCAAGCCTGGTCTTCCACCCCCTGGTATGCCTCCACCTCCACAATCATGCCCGCCAGGCGCTGCCCCTGCCAACGGCGCACAAGCAAACAGCCCAACAATTCAGGGGCTACCTGCGGTGCTGGTCGTAAGAAAAAGTCATGCGATAGGTTTGGGTTCAATTTCTTTCTTAAACTGGGGGTCACGTTCAATGGTCAGCCGCAGACCGGTCTCGAGCGGCACAAGCGGAATGTAATTGAGCTTTTCCTGGGCCTTTGCGATGCCGGCACACATGCGGTCTGAGCCACCGCTCTTGAGGGGATTGTAGACCTCTTCGGGCTTCCTGCCAGTCACCTGCCGCACCAGGCGCACCAGCTCCAAAACGCTCGTCTCCACCCCACTACCGATGTTGATCACCTGCTGATCCACACCCACCGCGGTTGCGGAGGTTACCAGGGCATTGACCACGTCATCCACATAGACGTAATCGCGCGTTTGGCTGCCATTACCGTGGACAATGATCGTTCCATTGGTGAGGGCATGCTTGAGGAAGTTGGAGATGATCGGCGGGTGGGAATGGGGCACACGCTGACCCGGTCCGTAGGCGTTGAAAATTCGCAGGCAAACTGCCTCCACTCCCGCCTGGGCGCCGATGGTGCGCACATAATGTTCCGCGGAAAGTTTTGAGACCGCATACGGAGACTCGGGGTGAACCTCAAAATTTTCGAGGTAAGGGATCTTGTCCTGGTGACCGTAAACGGCTCCGGAGGATGCCAGCACCACGCGTTTCACCTTTGCATCGCGAATGGCTTCCATCAGCGTCACCGTCCCGCTGACATTCACGAGGTTATAGCTGCTCGGAAAAAGGGAGGACTCAGGCACACTGACTTTTGCTGCCAGGTGGAAAACACAATCCACGTCCTGCAGCAGCTTCCAGAGCAGGGTCTTCTCATTAATGTCGCCCTTTACAAATTCAACTTCGGGTAATAGATAATCAGGATTTCCTGCCGAGCAGTCATCCAACACCCGCACGTGATGCCCTTGTTTTGCCAGGCGGTTGCTCAGGGCAGTGCCCAAAAACCCCGCCCCTCCAGTTACTAAATAGTTCATTGCTAACTACCTGTTCGTAAAATTTGCTGAATTATAGCATGTCAGCTAAGTATTTGATCGTCCTGGTGCAGTCGTTCTGCCAGGCTTTCCCATTCGGTAAGTAACTGTTCCAAAACGCTTGTGACAGTCTGATAACTCTCGGTGACTCTTTCCAACTGTCGCAAATCAGCCGATGGTTTGGAGAGTTGGGCTTCATAGCTGGCTTTTTCAGCCTCGGCCTCATGAATCTTTTGCTCCAAACCTACCAACTGCTTTTCAATCTGCTGGCGTTGGTTGCGACTCAAACCAACTTTGGCGGGTACTCCTGCGGGATCGTTTGTTGACTCTGCTGCAAGCGCAACTTCTTCAGTGTCCCTGCTCTGTAAGCGCCCCTCCTTGAATTGTCTGAATTCAGAATAAGCACCCTTAAACACCTGCAAACTGGCGTTTTGCATATCCAATTCCCAAATTTGCGTCGCCAGGGCATCAATCAGGTAGCGGT